>JAFYCQ010000272.1 GCA_017539635.1 Oscillospiraceae bacterium | reverse complement strand
CGAAAGAACACCTTTCTCGAAGTTCGCCTGAATGTCCTCTTCGGTCAGGTCCTCGCCTACGTAGAAGCTTCTGCTGCAGGCGCCCATGTAACGCTCTCTCCGCAGATAACGGCCGTTCTTTTCGTCCTTGTCTTCCTTCTTCTCTTCCTTGGCAGCCGATACCGTGAGGTACCCCTCTTCCAAAGAGATCTGAATGTCCGCCTTTGAGAATCCCGGCAGATCGATGTCTACCAAGAACTCTTTATCGGTTTCCTTCACGTCGGTCTTCATCAGATCATTGCTTCTCTTTCCCGTGAACCTTCTCTCCCACTCGTCGAACGGGTCCACAAAATCCTTCGTAAAAATGCTCGGAAATAACATATCAAACCTCCTTCTGCCTTTCGGCAATCGCAGTATATTGTAATTTCGTTCCGCCGGGATCGTTCTCTTTCCCTTTGGACGACCTCATTATACCACTTTTGTTAGCACTGTCAATAGGTGAGTGCTAATTTTTTTTGTGAACTTTTTGTGTCCTGCCCAAATTGACAATGCCGGGAGGGGATGATACAATGAGCCTGCGATCTGTTCCCGGAGGTATGAAATCATGTTGCTGAAAAAACTCTGCAGCTTTGCGGCTGCTGCATTCCTTTGTATCTGTCTGGTGTCCTGCGGCACCGTTTTTCCCGGTACGGCTGTCATTTTATTTACCGTCTTTACTTAACTGCGGCAAAGCCCTTTTCCAGATCGGCTATTATATCGTCTATGTGCTCGGTGCCGATGGACAGGCGGATCGTGCCGGGGTGGATGTTCGTCTGCTCCAGCTCCTCGACGGAGAGCTGGGAGTGGGTGGTGGTGGCCGGGTGGATGACCAGAGATTTTACGTCCGCCACGTTGGCCAGCAGCGAGAAGATCTCCAGCGCGTCCATGAAGGCGAAGGCCTCCTCCTGTCCGCCCTTTATGTCGAAGGTAAAAATGGAGGCGCCGCCATTGGGGAAATACTTGTTGTAAAGTGAGTTCTGGGGGTGCCCCGGCAGGGAGGGGTGGTTTATACCGGCCACCTTGGGGTGCTTTGAGAGGTATTCCACGACCTTTTTCGTATTCTCGGCGTGGCGCTCAAGGCGGAGGGAAAGAGTCTCGATGCCCTGCAGGAGCAGAAAAGCGTTGAAGGGAGATATGGCGGCGCCGGTATCCCGGAGAAGAATGGCCCTTATGTAGGTGACGAAGGCGGCAGGGCCCGCCGCATCGGCAAAGGAAACGCCGTGATAGCTGGGATTTGCCTTGGCTATGGGGGCGTACCTGTCTGCGTTTGCCTTCCAGTCGAACTTGCCGGAATCCACGATTATGCCGCCCAATGTCGTGCCGTGGCCGCCTAAGAATTTGGTGGCGGAGTGGACCACGATGTCCGCACCGTGCTCAATGGGTCTTATGAGGTAAGGCGTTCCGAAGGTGTTGTCTATGACCACGGGGATATTGCGGGAGTGGGCCAGTTCCGAAATGGCGTCGATGTCCGGGATGTCGCTGTTCGGATTGCCGAGAGTTTCCAGGTAGACGGCCTTGGTGTTGGGACGGATCGCTCCCTCCACTTCGCCCAGGTCGTGGGCGTCGACGAAGGTGGTCTCCACGCCGAACTGCTTCAGCGTATGGGCCAGCAGGTTGTAGCTGCCGCCGTAAATCGTCTTCTGGGCGACTATGTTCTCCCCAGCCTGAGCCAGGGCCTCAATGGTATAGGATATGGCCGCGGCGCCGGAGGCGACGGCCAGGGCGGCTACGCCCCCTTCCAGGGCCGCCACTCTCTTTTCCAGCACGTCCTGGGTGGAGTTCGTCAGCCGGCCGTAGATGTTGCCGGGATCGGCAAGGCCGAATCTCGCGGCGGCGTGGGCGGAATTGTGGAAGACGTAGGAGGTCGTCTGATAAATGGGAACTGCACGGGAATCGGTGGCGGGGTCTGCCTGCTCCTGGCCCACATGGAGCTGAAGCGTTTCAAATTTATAGTTACTCACGGTATTTTACCTCTTTCTTTTAATATTTTTTATCTGGTATGATACCGGGAGTACATTCGTCCGAATCGGAAATTCGCCCTTACGAGAGCCTCAAATGTGATTTTCATGGCGCTCTCCTTTCTGTTTATGGGGCGATTATAGCATCTATAATCCTATTTGTCAAGTATGTTAGTTGTAAAATATGAAAATATTTTTTCTCCTCTCTGATTTGTCGCAAAACCGACTCTGTTGTCATTGACATGTTCTGAAATTGATGTTATACTTTCGGTTAGCATAGAGAAACTGACTTTCGGAAGGAAAGACCGTTATGACAATAAATGATCTGGAGCTGGGCGGCACCGGCGTAGTCACCGAGGTAGGCGGCGACGGGGCGCTGCGGCAACACTTTCTGGATATGGGCATTATCCCCGGCGTAGAGGTGACTTTAATGAAGTACGCCCCGATGGGGGATCCCATGGAGCTGCGGCTGCGGGGCTATGAGCTTACCCTGCGCCTGGATGACGCCAGAAGGATCGGCGTAAAACCCATTGACAGGCCTACGCAGAGCACCGAGCGGGTGCGCCCCGTGCACGACATCGACCACCCCGGCCTGGGCGAGGGCGGCAGGTATCATGCAAAGGCCGACGAGAACCCGCTCCCCGACGGGACGATAATGACCTTTGCCCTGGCGGGCAATCAGAACTGCGGCAAGACCACCCTTTTCAATCAGCTCACGGGGGCAAACCAGCACGTGGGCAACTTCCCCGGCGTCACCGTGGACAGAAAGAGCGGAGCCATAAAGGGCCACCCGGACACCAGCGTAACCGACTTGCCGGGCATCTACTCCCTCTCCCCCTACTCCTCCGAGGAGATCGTCTCCCGCCAGTTCATACTGGAGGAGCGGCCCACCGGCATAATAAACATCGCCGACGCCACCAACATCGAGCGCAACCTCTACCTCACCATGCAGATACTGGAGCTGGACATCCCCACGGTGCTGGCCCTCAACATGATGGACGAGGTGCGGGGCAACGGCGGCTCCATAGACATAAACGAAATGGAGTCCATGCTGGGCATACCCGTAGTGCCTATTTCCGCCTCTCTGAACGAGGGCACGGAGGAGCTCATAAAGCACGCCCTGCACATAGCAAAATACCAGGAGCGCCCCGGCCGCACCGACTTCTGCGACAAGGACGCAAACGGCGGCGCCGTTCACCGGTGCCTGCACAGCATCATGCACCTCATTGAAGACCACGCCGCGGCGGCCAATATCCCCATCCGCTTTGCCGCCAGCAAGCTGGTGGAGGGCGATCACCTGGTCATGGACGCCCTGAAGCTCACCCAGAACGAAAAGGAAATGATAGAGCATATCATCATCCAGATGGAGGAGGAGCGGGGCCTCGACCGGGCGGCGGCCATAGCCGACATGCGCTTTTCCTTTATCCAGAAGCTGTGCCACAAGACCGTGGTACGGCCCAGGGAGAGCCGGGAGCATCTGCGGAGCGAGAAAATAGACCGCATACT
>JAFYCQ010000271.1 GCA_017539635.1 Oscillospiraceae bacterium | reverse complement strand
GACGATGACGTTCTTGGCGCCGACGAGCAGATCCATGGCGCCGCCCATGCCGGGCATGAGCTTGCCGGGGATGATCCAGTTGGAAAGGCTGCCTTCCTCATCGACCTCGAGGCCGCCCAGAATTGTGGCGTCCACGTGGCCGCCGCGGATGAGGCCAAAGGAGGTGGCGGAGTCGATGAAGGCGCCGCCGGGGATAACGCCGGAGGGGTTGCCGCCGGCATCGACGTCATGGATGGGGTCGGCATTGCCGGCAGCAGCGCCGACGGTGCCGTTCTCAGCCTGGAGAGTCACATGGATGCCTTCGGGCAGGTACTTCGGAACGAGAGTGGGAAGGCCGATGCCGAGGTTGACGACGTCGCCGTCCTTGAGCTCTTTCGCTACTCGCTTGGCGATAAAATCTTTAATTTCGGACTTTTCCATCAATATTTACCTCCCTCTACGACGTAATCCACCAGGATGCCGAAGGTGCGGACATCCTCGGGCGGGATCTCGTCGACGATTTCCTCTGCCTCGACGATGACGGTCTCGGCAGCGGTGCCCATAACGATGTTGAAGTTGCTGGTGGTGGCCTTGTACCAGGCGTTGCCGGCCTTATCGACCTTGGCGGCGCCGAGAACGGCGAAATCAGCCTTCAGCGGAGCCATGAGAAGATAATCCTTGCCGTCTATGGTCTGGCGGCCTAAGCAGTAGGGGTTGTCGGTCTCAACGAGGGTGCCGACGCCAGTGGGAGTCAGGACACCGCCGAGGCCGGCGCCGCCGGCGCGGATCATCTCAGTCATGGAGCCCTGGGGCAGAAGCACGACCTCAAGCGTGGGGGGATCGTCCTTCATGCTCTGCTGAGCGACCTCTTTGTTGAGGCCGACGTGGGTGGCTATCAGCTTCTTGACCTGATGGTTGTGAATGAGCTTGGCAACGCCGTAGAAGCCGTCACCGGAGAGGGGATAAAGGGGGTTGTCCTCAGCGACAGGCATGGAGGCGTCGTTGCAGATCATGGTCAGATCCTTGACGCCGCTCTTGGAGAGGGCATCGACGAACCTATGGGCGTTGCCGCAGCCCATGAATCCGCCGAACATGATCGAGGCGCCGTCAGGGATGAGCTTGACGGCTTCTTCAATGGGGATTACTTTAGCCATGTGTATTCCTCCGTCATTAATATTTCAAATCCGAGTCCCCGGGGTGGCGGAGATACGGATTTTTGTGAACGCGCGTTAATATCGCGTACACTTCAGAACATTATAATTATTGCACAAAAAGGCCCGAATTAGCAAGGGTAGGTTGTTACAAATGTCTATTGGGGTATTTGTGTAATTCTTACAAAAACTCTATCCGAAACCGCCGCGGCCCCGTTCAAATAAACAAGCGGAAAAGCCCGATAGTTTCGGTATATATGCACAACGGCAGGGCCCTGGCCTTATATCAGAACATTTTCACGTAATCGTCCCGCCCCGCTCCCACGGAGACGTACTTGACGGGGCAGCCCACTGCCTCTTCTATGTATTTAATGTAGTTAAGGGCTTCCGGCGGCAGGTCTTCCTTCTTTTCCGCGCCGGAAATGTCTGTCTTGAAGCCGGGCAGATACTCGTAAACCGGCTTTGCCTTCATGAGCCTGCCGTCGGTGGGGAAGAAGCCGAGCCGCTCGCCGTCCACTTCGTAATCGACGCAGACGGGTATTTTGTCGAAATATGACAAAACGTCCAGCTTGGTGAGGGCCAGATAGTCGGAGCCCTGTATCATCACGCCGTATTTTGACGCCGGAACGTCGAAGCCGCCCACTCTTCTGGGCCTGCCGGTGGCCGCGCCGTATTCGCCCCCGGCCTCGCGAAGCTTGTCCCCCTCCTCGCCGAAGAGCTCACAGACGAAGGGGCCCTCGCCCACGCAGCTTGAATAGGCCTTCATGATGCCTATTGAGAGATCCAGCTTCCGCCCAGGTATGCCGGAGCCTATGGGGGCGTAGGCAGCTATCGAGGAGGAAGAGGAGGTGTATGGGTAAATGCCGAAATCTATGTCCCGGAGAGCGCCTAACTGCGCCTCGAACAATATGTTTTTGCCGGCCTTCGCCGCGCTGTCCAGGTAAGCTCCCGCGTCACAGACGTAGGGCTTTACCTCCTCGCCGAATTTCCGCAGCCATTCGACGATGGCCTTTGCCGTGACGGGCTCTGCGCCGTAGCCCCTCTGGAGGGTCAGGTTCTTCCACTCGGCGATGCCCTCGGCCTTGGACAACAGCTCCTCGTCGGTGAGGAACAGGTCTCCGGTGCGGAAGCTTTTTTTCATGTATTTGTCCGCGTAGGAGGGGGCGATGCCTCTTCTGGTGGAGCCGAATTTCCGGTCGGCAAGCCTATCCTCCTCCAGACCGTCCAGTTCCCTGTGGTAGGGCATGCAGATAACGGCCTTGTCGCTTATCTTGAGACGCTCGGGGGAAATGGCTATCCCCGCGTCTCTCAGACGGGATATTTCGTTGTGGAGGTGTTCGATATCTATGACCATGCCGTTGCCCATGACATTCACTGTCTCGGGGCGCAGTATGCCGGAGGGGAGGAGGTTGAGGATGAACTTGCCCAGCTCGTTCACCACGGTGTGTCCGGCGTTGTTGCCGCCCTGGTATCTGACGACCACGTCATAATCGGCGGAGAGCAGATCGACCATGCGTCCCTTGCCCTCGTCGCCCCAGTTGGTCCCGGCTATTGCAGTCAGCATAAAAAAGACACCTTACTTTCTAAAATTTACGCATTAAGTATATCACTGGAAAGGCGTCAAAGTCTATATGTTTTTTGTACGAAAATAATTAATTTTGCAGGAATTAAAGATTGAAGTTACAAATTCGTTGTGCTATAATAAAATGAAAAATTTTAATTAGGAGACTGGAAAATGCGGGATTATCAGGCGGAGCTTACGGCGAGAGTGCAGTTCATAACCAGGCTTTTGGAGCAGGCGGGCGCCAAGGGTGTTGTTTACGGCAACAGCGGCGGCAAGGACTCGGCGCTTGTGGGCATTCTCTGCAAGAAGGCCTGCGAGAATACTGTGGGCATAATCCTGCCCTGCCTTTCAAAGCGCAATTTTGGCGAGGATATGGAGGACGGCCTGGAGGGCGCCCGCCGGTTTGACATCGAGACCCGGACCGTGGACCTGACAGACACCCGGCAGGCGCTGGCAGCGGCCCTTTCCGGAGTTGCGGAACTGAACGGGCCCGCTCTTTCAAATATCGCCCCGCGCCTTAGAATGACAGCGCTTTACGCTGTGGCGGCGGCGGAAAACCTTCTGGTGGCGGGCACCGGAAACCGCAGCGAGAGATACATGGGCTACTTCACCAAATACGGCGACGGCGGCTGCGATTTCAACCCCATCGCCGACCTCACCGTCACCGAGGTCTATGAGTTTCTGGAATTTCTCGGCGCACCGGAAAATATCATAAAAAAAGCGCCCTCCGCTGGACTTTTCGAGGGCCAGACCGACGAGGGGGAGATGGGCGTCACCTACGCCGCCATCGACAGATACCTGGAAACGGGCGAGGCCACGGACCATGACAGAGAGATTATTGAACGCTACCACAGAAGGAGCGGCCACAAGCTTAAAATGCCGGCGGTCTTCGGAGAAGACTGAGCGGATTTTTGCGGCGATATGAAAAATTCAGAGCGCCGACTTTCAAAAACCACACCACGCTAAAGGAGGAAAACAGTTTGGGTCTCGTTGTTTTGTAGTTCAAATCCTCAGTTGACAGAGATCTGGTTAAAGACGGGCCAGACGATCAATTATTTCGAGTATGATACATCCATAGCCACGATCAAGTACAAGGAT
>JAFYCQ010000270.1 GCA_017539635.1 Oscillospiraceae bacterium | reverse complement strand
GGAGCCCCGGCGGTTCATGGTTTTCAGTATTTTGTCGTTTATATGCTGAATGGGTATATCCAGGTATTTTAATATCTTCTCTTCCGAGGCGACGGTGTCGATGAGCTCATCGTCCAGCTCGTCGGGGTAGAGATAGTGGAGCCGGATCCATTTGAGGTCAGGCAAAGAGCAGAGCTTTTTAAGAAGCTCCGGCAGCGCCCGGCGGCCGTACAGATCAGTTCCGTATCTCGTAATGTCCTGGGCGATGACTATGAGCTCCCTTGTGCCGGTGGAGACTAAAGCCTCCGCCTCCTCCATTATATTCTCCATGGGGCGAGAGCGGTACCGGCCTCTTATTGTGGGTATGACGCAGTAGGCGCACCTGTTGGAGCAGCCCTCGGCTATCTTAATGTACGCCCAGGCGGGGCCGGTGGTCACCACCCGGCCGGTCTCCAGTTCCGGGGCGTTTATATCCCCGTAGAGGGCTGGCTTTTCCCCGGCGAAGGTCCTGCGGAGCGTCTCGACTATATCCCCGTAGCTGCCGGTGCCCAGCATGGCGTCTATTTCCGGCATGGCGTCGGAAAGCTCCGATTTATACCGCTGGGAAAGACAGCCGCAGACGATTATCTTTTTGAGCTTCCCCTCGTCCTTTAATTTTCCCAGGGCGATTATCTCGTCGATGGCTTCCTGCTTGGCGCTCTCTATAAAGGCGCAGGTGTTCACGATAACGCCGTCCGCCCCGTCAGGGTCGGACACAAGCTCAAACCCCGCTTCGTCTATGAGGGAGAGCATTTCCTCGCTGTTTATGAGGTTTTTTGCGCAGCCCAAAGAGATCAGTGCGATTTTTTCATTCATAGTCTTCTGTTCTTCCTCCGCCGCTTGCGTCCAGTCTGGATATGGCGGCCTTTATTTCATCCCAGGAAAAGCCCCGGCGGCGCAGATAGCCGCAAAGGCTGTCAAGCTCCTTTTTGTCCGGGGTGCTGCCCCTCAGCTTCCTCTCAATGAGAGCGTCAAGGGCCGCCTCCGGCTCGGGTATCTCCGACAGGGCCTCTTCCCAGTATTCCCTGGGAACGCCCCGCCTAAATAGCTCGTCCCGTATCTTCATGACGCCGTAGCCCTTTCCGGCGTAGTGCCGGCAGAGGGCGCGGGCGTATTCCTCGTCGTTTATGAGCCCCGCTCTTTGAAGCCACGCGGCGGTCTCCTCCGCCGTCTCCTCGCTCTCGCCCTTTTTTATGAGGCGGTCCTTTATTTCAAAGCGGGAGAGGCTGCGGTTTCCCAAAATGTTCAGAGCCCTCGATTTGGCCGATTCCTTTTCGGAGGCGGCTTTAAGGGCCTCATATTCCCCCTCCTCCATTTCCTTTCCGGCATAGAGGGAGAAATCGGCCAGAATTGCCGTGTTCACCCTGATCCTGCCGCCGTCTGAAAAGGAGGCGTACCACCTGCCGGGCTTTTTCTCGGAGGGGGTCAGTTCCGTAAGGGTTATCAATCCTCAAAATCCTCAGCCGAGACGTCCACGGCTCTGCCGGCGGCTCTGGCGGCCACCTGGGCCTGGGGGGACATGAGCTTGAAGGCGTTCCTGCGTATCTGCTCCTCTATTTCGTCGCAGACGGCGGCGTTGGCCTTTAAGAATTCCTTTACTGAGTCTCTGCCCTGTATCCGCTCTCCGGCCACGGTGAACCAGGCGCCGCCCTTTTCGATGATGCCCAGCTTCACGCCCAGGTCTATTATCTCGCCCAAGCGGGATATTCCCTCGCCGTACATGATGTCGAACTCCGCCTCCTTGAAGGGGGGGGCCAGCTTGTTTTTGACTATCTTGGCTCTGGTGCGGTTGCCCACCATTTCAGAGCCGTTTTTAAGGGCCTCCACACGCCGGACGTCTATCCTGACGCTGGAGAAGTATTTGAGGGCCCGGCCGCCGGGCGTGGTCTCGGGGTTGCCGTACATTACTCCGATCT
>JAFYCQ010000269.1 GCA_017539635.1 Oscillospiraceae bacterium | reverse complement strand
TTTCGTCGGCAGCATCATGAGCCCGTCAGTCAGGGTTATGCCCAAATGCTTCTGCATTTCCAGTATCCGCATAAAATCCCGCTGCAGCTCCAGGGAAAGATCCCCGAATCCTGGGGAAAACCGGCTGCGCAGGCCAAAGCCCGACGCCCGGGACTCCTCCAGGAGCCTGTCGTTCACCCAGTCGCACCAGGTGTCCGTCATGGCGGCTGCCACCGCCTGATAATACATGTGCTCCCCCACGTTTGTGAGGCTTGCCTTCCGCAGTAGTCTCTCCGTGCCCATACCCAGCGTCGCCGCCATCATATAGGCCTCCTCACAGCCTCCCAGGTTCCTCCCCAGATACCGGCTGTGTATTTCCAGATCCCCCACAAAAAAGTGCTCCTCGCTCAAAAACCGCAGGGGAAAAAGCCTCGCCTCTGCGCGAAGCTCGGCCTTATCCTGCATCTCCTCAAAGCAGCGGTCAAGCTCCTTCTGAGCTGCCGGAGGGACTTCCCCGCCCTTAAAACCCAGGTAGCGCAGGATGCTCCTTATGTCGGTATCCCGCAGAAGCCCGCTGTCCTCCCGGAAGATCATTTATCCAGTCCTAAAATACTGGAAATGCTGGCCTGGATACCCGCCGCCACCTCCGGCTTGTTCATGGAGTAAACGTGTATGTTGTTCACTCCGTTGGCTATGAGATCCACGATCTGCTCCGTGGCGTATATGACGCCGGCCTGTCTCATGCTGTCCGGGTCGTCCCCGTAGCGGTCCACCATGGTGCGGAAGCGGTGAGGTATGGTGGAGCCGGATAGGGCCACGGACCGGGACACCTGCTTTGCGTTTGTTATGGGCATTATACCGGCGCAGACCGGCACGTTTATGCCCTTGCCGCGGATCTTGTACAGGAAGTTGTAAAGAATATTGTTGTCGAAAAACATCTGGGTGGTGAGAAAATCAACGCCCTGGTCCACCTTGGCCTTAAGGTGCTCGATATCCTCCGACTGCCGGGCGCACTCCACGTGCCCCTCGGGGTAGCAGGCGCCGCCTATGCACATGTCCGGGGCCAGTTTTTTTATGTCGGCTATCATCTCCGCGGCGTACTTGTAGTCCTTGCTGACTACCCCGTCCAAAGGCAGATCGCCCCGCAGGGCCATGATGTTCTCGACTCCTATTTCCTTATAGGTCTTCACCATCTCCGCCACCTTCTCTCTGTCGGCGGCGACGCAGGTGAGGTGGGCCAGCACGGTGGTGCCGTACTGGTTCTGGAGATCGGCGGCGATCTGGGCAGTCCTCTTGCTGGTGCTGCCTCCGGCGCCGTAGGTGACGCTCATAAAGGCCGGATGCAGAGCGGCTATCTTTCCCGTGGCCGCAAGCACGCTCTCAAGGCCGGCGTCGGTTTTCGGCGGGAACACCTCAAAGGAGAGTGTCACGTCCCTGCTTTTGATAATGTCGATGATTTTCATATTCATCCTCCGTTCTTCTTAAAAACGATCCTCAAAGCGTAAATTATGTCCTTATGTTCGACGTTTCTCGGCTCAAAGCCGATGATAGAATAGACAAGCTGCATGACGAGCCCCGCTCCGAAAGTACTAATGACCGTCCCCACTCCCACGGGGCCTCCCAAAAGCCATCCGCATAGCAGCACCACGGCCCAGAGCATTATCTCCACAACGCCGATGGGTATTTTC
>JAFYCQ010000268.1 GCA_017539635.1 Oscillospiraceae bacterium | reverse complement strand
CTGGACATTTTCGCGATATAGCCCCTGGCGAAAAGCTCATGCTTTTCCAGCTCGGGGCAAACATAGGGCTTCATGAGTATGTCCCGGTCCTCGATGCCCCACAGGACGAAGCGCCTTACGGCGCATGCCGGGCGGTAGGCGTCGAAAACCTTCAGGCGGAAGCCCTGAACGATCAGTTCCCCGGCGACGGACTGCAGTGCCCTGGCGGCCTCTTTGGTCAAAACGGCGCAGGGCTCCTCATAGCCGTCTATCCGCTCGCCGATGAAGTTATAGGTGGAGTAGTAGCGGATCTCCTGTACGATATGGGGTACGTGATCCGCCAGCAGCACGAAACCGGACGGGTCCATGGTAAAGTCGTTTTTGTATTCCGTTCTCATCATTATCCTCTTCCGGCTGCCGTGCCGCTTTTCCCCATGGGGTTATCTCAGCGGACGAAAACGCTGTCTTCTTCGCCCTCTAAGCTGTCGTTGTGCCAGCACAGCTCGCCGCTGCCGTTTAAGTAGAAGTGACCGCTTTCTTCTTCGCTCCAGTCGTTGGTCCAGCTTTCGCCGTTTTCGCTGTACTCGATGACCTCGTATTCGCCGTTGTCATAGTAGAGCTCTCCCTCCTCTATAGTTCCGACGAGGTTCCACTCGGCCACCTCAAAGGCGCTGGCGGGCCAGCGGGCGTAGATCTTCACCTTGTCGGGGGCTACGCTCTTTTCGATAGACAGAGTGCCGCGTCCGGCGATCTTCTCGTGCCAGTCGCCCAAAAAGTCGTCAAAGAAGTTATCCGCCTCTTTAAGTCCAGCCTTTTCGGCAGCCGCGTAATACCAGCCGTGCACGGCCTCGGCGCAGCTGATGCTGTTGTCATACCAACCCGCCTGATAGAGCCGCTCATCGCCGTTCATCGTCACGCGGGCCATGGAGGGATCGCCGAAGAAGAAGTCTATCCTCGCGTCCTCTTCCGGGAGGTTCATTACCATGTATTCGCCGTCCGGGACCTCGAGCACTCCTTCCCAGTCCTCCTGGAAATAGCTGTGGAGAATGAAATCGGCATAGGGCGTGCCGTCCACACCCGAAATCTCCACGGTGCCGTAGGGCTCCAGGAAGGTTATGGTGGCTTTTGCGTCCTTCATCCAGGCGGCGCGGGCCACGAGCATATCCAGCTCGGAATTGCCGAAGGACTCATATTCCAGCTCGTTGGCCTCGCAGATCCTGTCCTTCATGCTGTCGGCCCACTCGCAGAGCATGGTCCACTGGCCGGCGTCGCGCTGCATCTCTTCCACCGTGGCGCGGTCATAGCGCACGTCGGTGGGATGATAGTACATGTAATAATTGCCCTCATTATCCTTTGCGAAAACTTCCGCGCCGGACATGTCGTAGCAGAGCTTTTCGTGGAGCTCGTCCTCGCTGAGCCTGCCTATTGAGTAGAGCCAGCCCGCGCCCTCATAGCCGCCGGCCTCCAGAGAGGCGGTCTCAGACACGGTAAAGAGGATGCCGTCTGCGTCGTTCTTCGGGGTCTCAACGGTGACGAGGTCGTTGCACCTGGGCTTTATCTCCATGGTGAGGCCGCCGTTTTCGTATTCGCCCCAGATCTGCGGGGGATACTTGACGCTGACGGGGTCGAGGGTCACTTCATCTACGTCATTAAGGCCGTCATAGGTGTCTGCTTCATAGAGGGTATATACAACAGAGAAGTCCTCAAAGCCCTTCATTTCGCTCATTTCGCCGTCAAAGGACATGAACCCGGCGCAGCGCATGTGGGGCCCGGCATAGGTGGTGCCGAAAATGTAATCGCAGGCAACGCCGTCCGCCTCGGCGGTCTCCGCCGAAATGCCGAGGAAGCCGTCGGTTTTGTTCTCCATGTAAACATTGACAGTGGGGCCGTAGTAGTGGTCGTAATCCTGGTCGCCCAGCACCAGAAGCATTTTGTCGTTGTCGATGACAACGTTGCCCAGCTCTGAGATATCGACTTCGGGCACCTCTTCGCCGGTCTTGATCGTCACAAGCTCGCTGGTGTAGTCGGGCCAGCTCGTGTCGTCCTCGGCAAGGGTGAAGTAAAACGCCAGCTCGGCCAGTGTGGAGAGGTCGATGCCGGCTCCGAAGTCGTTGTAGCCCAGGGCGCAGCGGACCGTCTCGCCGGCCGGGATGGTCTGGTCGTAGCTGTAGTCGTAGCCGTAATACTCATCATCTTCATCGAAATCTTTGAAGCCGATGAGGTAGGTTTCGGTCATAAAGCCGTTTACGGCGCCGTGAGCAACGCCTAAATAGGCGTCCTCGTCGCCCGAGTTCTCGATGTCCGTCAGGATAATTGGCAGGCCGTCGGCATAGTCCATTCCCGCGGTGGTGACTTTAAGGCCGTCCTTCTCGAAAATGACGCTGCCGTCGGGAGAAAAGACGCCCCCGGTCGCTTTTTCCGGTTCCGGCTCCGGGGCCGGGGACGGCGCGGGCGCCTTTTCGGGCTCGGCCGGCGTTTCCGGCTTGCTGCCGCAGCCGGCCAGCGCGGTGATCAGCAGCAGGCAGAGCAGTAAGGCGATTACTTTTTTCATCATGTTTTTCCTCCTGTTTTTATTTTGGTTTTATTATATCAGTTATTAAGGGGTGGTTCAAAGGCTTTTCATCAACTCTCTGTCCTAGATAATAGTTGACGCAAATAACAATACAAAATACGTTAGGATATGCAATTTCAATTCACATTTTATCACGATAGTAACAATAAACCTATTTTTCAGATACTTTTTTTTCATCAAGAAATAAAGCTCTCAAACGCTTTTGTATAGATATCGCAAATGAATACCAGTTCATTTTGTTCTGCACTTTTTGGATTCTCAGGAAAAATCTCGTTATTCTGGTTGATAACACTCTTGATTATAGGTAATAAATCCAGCTTTTCGTTTGCTCGTAGCATGGAAAAATGGTTTGATAATATCTGGTCATATTGTATTCCAAACATCCCGCGACTTGCAGAGCTTCCGCTGTTAATATTCGAGAAATACAGTTTATTTCGTAAATGGACTAACTCATCGTCAGGATATCGCCCAAGTACATTCCCATAGGCAACTGCAAGCGTGTAATATGCGATATGCTCAAAAACAGAGAGCCCAATAGGATAGTGATGTAGTATTGTATTAACAATTCTGTATATGCCTTGAGCATCTTGGTCTGCCTTCTTTCGCATTTCCTTTTCTCGTCTTCTCTTTTCAAACATAAATACACCTCCCCGATGTGTGTTGTTATAATGGCTTCAATTTGCATTTATGTTTTTTTATTCAAATAGAATCATCATCAACTATCATCTAGGACAGAGACTTCATCAAAGCGCTGCGTTTTGAGCGTTTATAGAGATGACTATAAGCAGGATTACAGTAAGGATGATGTCCTCAGCCAGCACCTGGGAGACAACGGATGCGGCCTCCTTGCCTTTCGGGGACGGTTTTTCCGCCTCATGCCGCTGCAGGACCAGCGTGGCGGCCATGACATGCCTTATGTCCGAATTGGAAAAGACGCCGTAGCCCTTTTGTGTTTTGAGCCAGTCGTCCGCCTCGCCTATCTCCGAGGCCAGCTCGGCAAGGGGAGTATCCACGTCCGCAAAGGCCGCGTAGATCGACATGGGCTTGCCCTTGGAGGTGCCGTGCTTTTCTGCCCTCAGCGTCTCATAGAGCTTAACGAAGGCCTCCGCCTTCTCGTTTGCGGGTTTCCCGCTCATGGAGAGCACCAGAGCCGCGGACTGGGCCGTGTCGGACGGCATTCGGAAGCGGTCCTTGAGGGCCAGGTAGAGGGTTTCGACCTCCTCCACCGTTTTGTAAACGTCCTTTCCGCTCATTACCATGAGCGCTATAAAGGACATATCGGATTCGTCGGTAAGGAATTTGTGGGCCTTTTTTATTGCCGCGTAGGCCTCTTTGGTATCGGCTATCACCCTGTCGATATCCTTTCCCCGCCCCTGTTCATAAATAGTTATGGCCGTCATGGCCAGTATCTCTCCAGGAAGCTTCCGCCCCTCCACCAGTTTATGATAAATTGAAAGGACGTCGTCGAGCCAGGTCTCCGGGTCTGCCTCCAGGGACATCTTCACCTGGATGGCGTATTGCAGGGAGCCCCGGAAATTGGAGAAAATTCCTGTTTTCCGCTTCAGTATCTCCTTGGACGCCTTTATCGTATCCGCGTTTGCCGTCCAGCCCTTTGCGGTGTAGAAAAGAGCCCCCATCTTTGCCAGATCCTCCAGCTCAAGAAAAGCCGCTTTCCTTACGATCATCTCGTTTTCTATCTGAAGCTCACAGAGCCTTTGAAGCTGTGTATCCATTACTGCACTCCCATAATCAAAAACCCAGATCTCTTGCCGCGGGGAAGCCGTAAGCGCTCTCAGCGCCCATTACGGCTCTTTTTATCGCCTCGCCGATGACCTCAGAGGCCAGAGTTCCCACCGCATCCATGTCCGCCTTTACGCATCCTGCTGAGACGGCGTAAATGCTGTCGCCGTCATAGGAGGTGTGAACGGGGCGGATCGAACGGGCGTAGCCGTCGTGGCCCATTCCCGCTATTTTGCAGAGGGCGGGCTTTTCAAAATCCGCGTTAGTTATTATGACGCCCAGGGTAGTGTTGCCCGTAAAGCGGTTTTCCGCCGCCCCCGTCTGGGAGGCGAGCATTTCCGAGGAGCCCCGGAAGGACTTTTTGTCCTCCGTTAAAAGCCCGGCTATCTGCTTTCCCGTCTTCCAGTCGAAAATATCCCCCAGTGCGTTCAGCGCCACAACGGCGCCGATCTTCAAATCACCTGTCTGAACTGCAAAGCTGCCCATGCCGGTTTTCATGCAGGTGGCCATGCCCCCCAGCTTTCCCACGGCGGCGCCGCAGCCCGCGCCGAAATTGCCGTCCTTGTAATTTGGCGCTTCTGCGGCGAGCATAGCCGCCTTAAATCCCATGGCCTCGTCCGGGCGGACGAAGCCGTCGCCCGCGGTGAGGTCGAAGAGAGAGGACTGGACGACTAAGGGCACCTTGGTTACGCCCACGTCATACCCGATGCCCCGCTCTTCCAGATACCGCATGACTCCGCCGGCGGCGGAAAGCCCGAAAGCGCTGCCGCCGGAAAGGACTATGCCGTGTATCGCCCGGGACGCCGTCAGAGGATCGAGGAGCTGGCTTTCTCTGGAAGCGGGGCCTCCGCCCCGGACGTCCAGGCCGGCTTTCATGCCCTCCTCGCAGATGAAAACGGTGCAGCCCGTCCCGGCCTCCGGATTTTCCGTCTGTCCGATCTTTACGGGGCGAAGTTCGTTTATGGATATTTCTTTCATATCATCACCAGCAGCAGCGGTCAGCGCGGTACGGATCATTCGTCCGGCTCGAAGGACCACTCAAAAACCACGTCCTCCCAGTCGGAATTGTCGTTGCGCCATGTAAAGGTGAGCTTTTCGGCGTCAAATTCGACCCGGCCCTCGCCGTTTTCGTATTCCACCTTCGAGCCCGGCAGGGTGTTTATATCCGTCCAGTTGTAGCTTGTCATGACGCAGTTCGTGTAATTTACGGTCAGCGTGTCCGTATCGAAGGGGCCGCTCATGACCCAGCTGTAATCGGGCCAGGCGGGGTCGCCGCATTCGATGGTGATTTTGGCGTTATCCTTGCCCTCCGCCTCCACCAGGGCGTTGTAATCGCCGGAGGCGTAGGGGCCGACGAAGTTCATCACGGGGTTCTG
>JAFYCQ010000267.1 GCA_017539635.1 Oscillospiraceae bacterium | reverse complement strand
GGTGGCCCAAATAGCCACATGGTCTCCCGCCTTTACGCCCAGGGCAATGAGTGAGCGGGCGAACTTCTCCACATCGTCCCGGAACTCGGAATAGGTGCGGGTGTAGTCCAGCGTGGTGTAGCGGAAGGCGTACTGGTCGGGGAACTCGTCGCAGACCCTGTCGAGAAGCTGGGGGAAGGTCAGGTCTATAAGGTGCTCCTTGGGCCAGAAGTACTTGCCGGCGCCCCTGTTGTCGTCGTAGAGGATATGAGTCTGGTAGGCCTCGCCCAGATATTTCTGCATGTAGTTGGCGAAATGGGGGAACACGATGCCGGCGTTTTCCAGCTCCGGCGACCAGGTCTTCAGCCACTCAAAGGAGACATAGCCCTCGAAGTTTATAGACCGCAGGGCCAGCATAATGCCGTCTAAAGGCATGTCGCCCTCTCCCATGAGGCGGTATTTGAGAACGCCGTCCTCGATTTTAGAGTCTCTGGCGTGGACGTGGCGGATATAGGCGCCTAAGTTCTGCACCGTCTGCTCCGGGCTCTCGCCGAAGTTGCGGTAGGGGTGCTGAACGTCCCACAGGGCGGCAATGTTGTCGCTGCCCACCTCGGCCAGGACGGCGGCGAGCCTCTTTGAGTCGCTGTAAACGCCGTTGGTCTCCACCAGGACGGTGACGCCGCACTCCTCGGCAATGGGGGCGAAGGCTTTGAGCTGCTTTATTACGGCAGCGTCGTCCACTTCGCCGTCGATCTTTCCCTTCTCGTCGGCCAGCACGCGGACGTATTTGGTGCCGAAGGCCTCGGCCAGGTCGATATAACGGCAGATGATGCCGAAATTCTCCTCCGCCTTATCGGCGAATTTGAGGCAGCGCCCTGAGGAAAAGCAGGCTATCTCCAGCTTCATTTTGGCAAGCTTTGCCCTGGTGTCCGCCCGTCTCTGGGGGGAAAAGGGGCTGCCGCCGGCGGTGAAGATATCCTCGCCTAAACCTCTGACCTCGATGCCCTGGTAGCCCAGATCCTTGGCCATGGTGTATATTTCGCTCCAGGCGAAATCGGGACAGCCCAGTGTGGAAAATGCGATCTTCATAGTGTTCTACCTCCAAAAAGTGTTTTGCTACAGGTCTTAAGGAGGCGGGTATCGTAAAAAAATAAGCCCCCAAGACCTTTCGGTCTCAGGGGCGATTAATTACCGCGGTACCACCCTGTTTTGCCGGTAAAAACCGGCGCCTCAATAAGCTCTGTCAAGCTTTGGCTCTGATAACGGTGCCTGCCGTGCGCCCATACTTGCAAAAGCTCGCCTTTGCTTTCCGGACGCCTGCTCGGGAGAGAGAAGACCGTCCGCTTTCGTTCCGGCATTTCAGCATCCTGCCGGCTCTCTGTACCGCGCGGGCCCGGTCGGGGCTCCTTCAACGCATTTGATTTATGTTTACGTATAATAAACCAGTTTCGTCATTTTGTCAATGTTTTTTTCGCAGCGGGCAGATTGCTTTACAGGAATTTATATGGTAATATTATATATACATACAAAAATGAGAAAGGGGCTCTGTCAAGCATGAAAAAAGCGTTATCGATCGTTCTCGCGATAGTTCTTTGCCTGGGCTGCGTGTCCTTCACCGCACTGGCTGCGGACACAGTCACGGTAAAGAACGAAGAGGTGACTGCCGAGCTGACCGGCGTCATCGGAAAAGCGCAGGTGATCATCAGTAATTATGACTACGAGACTGACAAGGAGGTCGATCACACCGTCACCGTCAACATCGTCTCAAAAACCGACAGCAACCTGACCTTTTCCGTCAACAAAACGGGTGCTTTCGCCTACCCCATCTTTGAGGCATATCAGTCGTCGGAAGGAAAATACGGCGTGATAGACGGCGGACAGT
>JAFYCQ010000266.1 GCA_017539635.1 Oscillospiraceae bacterium | reverse complement strand
TGAGGACGCCTTTGCCACCGGCAAGCTCATAGGCAGAAAAGAGGGTGTTTTAGTGGGCATCTCCTCCGGAGCCGCCGCCTTTGCCGCCATCGAACTGGCAAAGCGCCCGGAGAATAAGGGCAAGAATATAGTCGTCCTCCTCCCCGACACCGGCGACAGGTATCTCTCCACGACTATGTTTGAATGATTTTATAATAAATGAAGATAAAGAAAAGGTCCGGCGGAACATCCGCTGGACCTTTTGGCTTTTTTGGGGATTAGATGAGCTCAGCTATTTTCTGCTCGATGTAGCTTTCAAGGGTGATGCGGTAGCCCACGCTCACAGTTCCGACGGAAGCCCAGAATCTGTTTATGCCGTCAAAAACTTCGATCCGGTGCCCTGTCATCTGACTTGTGACGGGGGCAGCCAGCTTGTAAACGACCTGGGGCTTTTGGGCGTTCAGCCAGGTTTTTACGGACGCCGCTGTGCTGCCGGCGTCGGCAGGTACTGAGAGCACAACGCCGGAGCCGTCCGCCAGCAGGTAAGCCCCCTGGGTGTCGGTGTTATAGACCGAGGTGTCGGAGGGGAGCTTGCTGCAAATGAGGTTGTCGGCGGAAACAGCCTCCGCCGCGGCGCCTGTGAGGGGTATGGTAAACCTGGTGGTATTGGCGCGGGCGGAAATGTCCTGGGTAGTGAAGGTGCCGTCCAGGGTCACGGAGGCGTATTCCGAGGTGAGCAGACCGGTTATAAGGTCGTAGCTTCCCTTGTATATAGTCATGGGTTCTCCGCTGCCGTCGGTAAAGGTGATGTCATACTCCGTGCCGTTGTAGGGCTCGTGATTTGCGGGGAGATCGGAGGTGTCTCCCGGCTGCAGCTGAATGGAAACCGTGTTGTCGAAGGTATCCCCCTCTCCGCATACGGGATACAGATTGAACTTAACCGGCTGAGAAATGCTGAAGTTGAAATTCCGCGTGTTGAGATACCCGTTCCTGACGAAGTCGTTATCGATGAATTTACTGCCGGTTTCGGTGATAACGGTAAGCCGCAATTTGCTGTTTCCGCTTTTTTCCGTAGGATATCCCCATTCCCTGAAAGTATATGTTCCGGGCGGTATGGGTCCGTATATGGCGCCCTCATAGTTGTCGATGATAGTATAGGGACAGATATTTCCGCTGACCGACGTACCTGTCATGGTAAGACCGGCGCTGCTAAGGCTGAAGGAAATATTGTTCGCCTGGGAGACGTCCATAGTCTGGCGGAATTGGAACATGTTATTTCCGCAGTGGGTGATTCTGATACCGCCAAAGCCCTTGACAGGCTTGGGATTGGAACAGGTGGGCGCGCCGTCCCCGATACCGCCCAGGGTGATGGGTATGTTCGCCCTGCAGCTCTCCAATGCCATCCCGGAGTCCATGTCTTCGAGAGTAACAAGGCTGTCAGAAGCCCGCTGAACGGGGAAGATATCCAGGGCTCTGGGCAGTCTTGCCGTTGTGGTGCCGTTTTTATCTGTGACTGTGAAAAGCACGCCGTCAGAGTCCTCCGTGACGAAGGCCGTGGGGCTTATGCCGTCTGCGCCGTCCGAGCCGGCAGCCCCGGCAGCTCCGGCCGCGCCGTCTGCGCCTCTGGGTATGCCGAAGGTCAGCGTCGTAATGCTCCCGGACTTGGAGGCGGTAACGGTGGCTGCGCTCCCGGCGGCCAGCGTATTGGCTGTGACGCTGAGGTTTTCCGCCGAAAGGGCGTAAGAGGCAGTCTCGGCGCTGTCAGCGGCCGCCGCAGCGCTCTCGGCCGCCGCCGCGGCGCTTTCTGCCGCTGCCGCCCCTGCGGCTATTATCCGTTCTCCCCAGGCTGCCTCTGCCGCCTGAGGGGCCGAGACGGGAGTGCCCAGCGCCTCGGTGGTGACGGTCCTCCAGGTCTCGGATTTTACGAGGGTGTCCCCCACATAGTAGCGCAGCTCAAAGCTGCCGGTGCCGGGCTGATCCGTGACCGCCGCGTTTATAACCCAGGTGGCGGAGCCATTTTCCTCCGTAACGGCCACCGGATAAACGTAATAGTCCCCCGACCGCTTCGCCACCGCCTGAACGGTGCCCTGACCGTAGGTCTCCGCCCACTCAGAGCAGTCGAACACAATGGCTCTCGCCCCGTTTTCGCCCTGGCGTCCAAGCCAAAGGTCCCTGCCGGACGCCGCTTCATAGATCTGCAATTACATCTCTCCTTCCTTATTTTTCCCTGCGTTGACAAACTGAAAAACTTGAGATACTATTAATTTGAAATTAATATTGTCAACATGAGCGCCTTAATAATCTCAATAATTTCAGCTCTAATCCAATAATAGTATTAATATTATCAATTAGTCAAGAGGGAAACGTAATTTTTCGATACGGAGTGATAATATGTTCTGGCAGAATTATCTGAGGCTGTGTAACTCCCTGGGGCAGTCGCCCAACGCGGTGGCGGCTAAATGCGGCGTCCGCTCCTCCGGCACCGTCTCAAACTGGAAAAACGGGGCGACGCCCCGGGACGGAGTACTGCGGGCGATAGCCGATTATTTCGCAGTGGAGCCGGAAACGCTCCTTTCCGGCACAGTTTACGCCGACGGCAATCTCCGGGTTTCCTACGGCGCGAAGGAGGATATGTCCCGGTATTACAGGCTCGTAAGAGAACGTCCGGAAATGGCGGAACTTCTGGACTGCGCCGGACGTCTAACAGAAGAGGAGATAAAAGGCGTTGTCGGAATGCTCAAAGCCTTCGCCGGTGAAAAGCGGCTCTGATTTTGTTCTATAGGCACAAAAAAGCCCATGCCCCGGCAGGTTTTTTTATTGAATTACTTATTTAAAAATGCTTGATATTAAACTGGTATTATGCTAAAATTTTCTCATAATTGGGGTAAACTGCGTTGTCCCGGCGGATGAAACCGCCATGAGAGCGCGGATAGAGTATTTGTATGGTTATAGATTTTCACAGTCACGCGCTCCCCGGGCTTGACGACGGCAGCCGGAACGCCGAAATGAGCGTCGGTATGCTCAGGGCCGCCAGGCAGCAGGGAGTGGAGCTCCAGGTACTGACACCCCACTTTTACCGCTGGAAGGAGGATATTTCCTCCTTTGCCGAAAGGCGGCGGGAAAGCTGCGGGGTACTGAAAAAAGAACTGCCGGGAGATATTCCGGCACTTTTGGTGGGCTCTGAGACGGCCTTTTTTCCCCACATGAGCAGGGAAGACCTGTCGGAGCTCTGCATTGAGGGCACCCGGGTGCTGCTGGTGGAAATGCCCTTTGAGTCCTGGGAGGGGCACGTCACCGACGAAATAGCCCGCCTGAGCCTGGACTGCGGCTACCACGTGGTGCTGGCCCATATCGAGAGGTTCCTGCGGTACAAGGGGAATGCCGAGGAGCTTTTGAGGCTTCAGCAGCTTCCCATACATATCCAGTCGAACGCCGAGGTGTTTTTGAGCTTCATGTCCCGCTCCTTGGGGCTGAAGCTGATAAAAAGCGGCACGGTGACGATCCTCGGAAGCGACGCCCACAATCTTGACGACAGAAGGCCGAATCTCGGCCCTGCCAGGGAGACTATAGCAAAACGCCTCGGCCTTGACGTCCTAGCCCGCATTGACAGTGAGGCCACGGCGCTTTTGGGCAGGGTCGCCGAGATGGTAGCTCCCCCACGGAAGGAAACCGTAAAGTGAGCACGAAGAGAAAAAACAAGCTTATAAGGATAATCGCCATCGTCTCCATACTGGTGGTCTTGGTGCTTCTGGGCTTTACCGGAGACAGGCTGATACACCGGTTCACCAGAGAAGAGACCGCCGCCGGCACGGAAAGCGGAGACAAGCTGCGTCCGATGCTGGACGGCAGCGTCATGACGGTGGATGGCGTGGATTACGTCAAAAACAGCCGTGTGGAGGCCTTCCTGATAATCGGCGTTGACAGAACAGACGAGCAGATAGAAAAAGGCACAGCCGCCGGAC
>JAFYCQ010000020.1 GCA_017539635.1 Oscillospiraceae bacterium | reverse complement strand
GAGGATAATCGCAAACGACGTGCCCGAGACATTAAAGGGCAAGCGGGTCCTCTCCCTGGACCTCACCGGCATGCTGGCCGGCACCAAGTATCGCGGCGACTTTGAGGAGAGGATCAAGGCCGCTATCGACGAGGCCAAAAAGGCCAGCGACGTGGTGCTGTTCATTGACGAGCTCCACACCATAATCGGCGCGGGTGCCGCCGAGGGCGCCACCGACGCCGCCAACATCATAAAGCCCGCCCTGGGCCGGGGCGAGATACAGGTCATCGGCGCGACCACCATAAACGAGTACAGAAAGCACATCGAAAAAGACGCGGCTCTGGAGCGCCGCTTCCAGCCGGTCATGGTGGATGAGCCCACAAAGGAGGAATCCATTCAGATACTCCACGGCCTGCGGGACAAGTACGAGGCTCACCACAAGCTGAAGATCTCCGACGCCGCCATAGAGGCCGCCGTAAATCTCTCATACAGATATATAAACGACCGCTTCCAGCCGGACAAGGCCATAGACCTGATGGACGAGGCCGCCTCCCGCGTCCGCATGGAGGGGCTGAGGCTGCCGCCCTCCCTCAAAGCCATGGAGAGCGAGATTGCCGCCCTGAACGCCGAGAAGGAGGCCGCCGTTAAGGCTCAGGACTTTGAAAAGGCCGCCAAGCTCCGTGACGAGGAGACGAAAAAGGAGGCCGCCATCAAGGAGGCCCGCACCGCCTGGGAGAACAGCATGTCCTCCGACACCAGGACGGTGGAGGCCGAGGACGTGGCCAACGTAGTCTCCGAGTGGACCGGCGTTCCCGTGACCAACCTAACCGAGGACGAAAGCCAGAGGCTGCTCAAAATGGAGGAGGTCCTCCATGCCCGGGTGGTGGGCCAGGACGAGGCCGTGTCCGCCGTTTCCAAGGCGATACGCCGCGGCCGCGTGGGTCTGAAGGACCCCAAGAGGCCCATAGGCTCCTTCCTGTTCTTAGGCCCCACGGGCGTGGGCAAGACCGAGCTTTGCAAGGCTCTGGCCGAGGCGCTTTTCGGCGACGAGAACGCCATGATCCGCGTGGATATGTCCGAGTACATGGAAAAGCACACCGTCTCCAAGCTCATCGGCTCCCCTCCGGGATACGTGGGCTATGAGGAGGGCGGCCAACTCACCGAAAAGGTCCGCAGCAAGCCCTACTCCGTGGTGCTCTTCGACGAGATCGAAAAGGCCCACGAGGACGTCTGGAGCATCATGCTGCAGATAATGGACGACGGCCGCCTCACCGACGGCCAGGGCCGGCGCGTGGACTTCAAGAACACCGTTATAATCATGACCTCCAACGTGGGCGCCAAGAATATAACGGACAAGCAGAAAAAGCTGGGCTTCTCCGCCGACGAGGGCGACGGGAAGGCCATGACCTACGACGAGATAAAGGACGCCGTAATGGGCGACCTCAAGCGCACCTTCAAGCCGGAGTTCCTCAACCGCGTGGACGACATCATAGTCTTCCACCAGCTCACCGACGAGAACATCCGCGAGATCGCCGGCAAGATGATAGAGACCGTCAAGGCCAGAGTCGAGGGGCTGGGCGTGAAGCTTACCTATACCGACGAGGCGCTTGACGTGATAGCCAAAAAGGGCTTCGACCCCGTCTATGGGGCCAGGCCCCTCCGCAGAGAGATACAGAACTCCGTGGAGGACAAGATCGCCGAATTAATGCTGGACGGCAAGCTGCCCCAGGGCGGCACGGCGATGATAGACGCCAAAGACGGGGTGCTGTCCGTTACATCGGACGCCCCCGAGGCAAAAACGGACGACGCAGCGTCCGATAATAAGCCGGACGGCTTGGAGCCCGGTAATAAGGCGGACGACGCAGCGCCCGCACCCCCCGCAGAATAAACTTACTAAAACACCTTCCTTTATTATTCCCCCCCCTGAAATGCCGCTCCCGCCCTTACCGGCGGGAGTTGCATTATGTCCCAATATTTAACTTTATATGAATTATTTCCCCCGGCGCTTGACATTCCCTGCCCTTAGTGCTAAATTGTTTTTAGCACTCAGAGAGGTCGAGTGCTAATACTGATCTTCAATAAGAAGAAAAAATTTTCGAGGCAAAATTGTCTGATTTCTATTGATTATCAGTATAAAAGGGGAAAATGATGGATAACACAGAGCTAAGCGAGAGGAAAAAGAAAATACTTCGCACGGTGGTAGAGGATTACATCGAGACCGCCGAGCCCGTGGGCTCCAAGACCGTGGCCGGCGAGATGGAGGTCTCCTCGGCGACGGTGCGAAATGAAATGGCGGAACTGGAGGGCCTGGGCCTGCTCGAGCAGCCCCACACCTCCGCCGGCAGGATACCGACGGCCCAGGGCTACCGGCTCTACGTAAACGAGCTCATGAACCGCCACCGCCTGTCATTGGAGGAGACGGAGGAAATAAACCGCTCCATGAAAAGCCGCCTCACCCAGCTCGACAAGCTGCTGGCCGACGCGGGGCAGCTGGCCTCCCGGCTCACCGACTATCCTGCCTATTCCCTCTGCGCCGCCCCCGAAACGGCGACGATAGTGCGCTACGACCTCATATACGTGGACGCCAACACGTTCATTATGGTCGTTATGCTCTCCAACAGCACGGTAAAAAACAAGCTGGTAACGCTGCCGGCAAAGATCGAACAGGAGACGCTGCAAAAGCTCTCCACCGTATTCAACGCCTCCTTCACGAAGATAACGGAGGACAAAATAACCCCCTCCCTCATCTCCTCCACGGAGCGGGCGCTGGGCGACAAGCTGGGGCTTGTGGCCGTTGCCGCGGGCTTTGCCATAGAGACGCTCATGGAGGCCCAGAGGACCCAGGCTTACGTCTCCGGCGCTTCCCACCTGCTGCTCCACCCGGAGTATCGGGACGTGGGCAAGGCGCAGCGGCTCATGGATTACCTTTCCGACGGAACGGAGCTTTTAAAGCTTCCCGCGCCGGAGGGGGAGAGCGTTAAAATAACGATAGGCCCCGAAAACCTCCGGGAGGAGCTGCAGGATTCCAGCGTCGTGGTGGCGAAATACGACGTGGGAGACAACATGCAGGGGCTTATAGGCGTCGTCGGGCCCACCAGAATGGATTATTCCAAGGTGGCGGCGAAGCTCTCATATATAGCCGGAAGTCTCGGAAGGATAATTTCCGGCGACAACCCGCGACAGCTCACCGACAATAATAAGGAGACTTAAAAATGTCTAAAAGCAAGAAAAGCGAGGCTCCCGAGGATGAGAACCTGGAGCAATCTCCCCAGGAGGAGATTTCAGAGGAGCCGGAAATAGTTGAGGAGGCTCCTCAAGATGAGCCCGAACAAAAGGCCGAGGATCTGCTGGCCGCCGAAAAGGACAAATATCTCCGGCTGGCAGCGGAATTCGACAACTTCAAAAAACGCAGCCAGAAGGAGCGGGAGGCCCTTTACCAGGATGTGCGGAGCGACACCATTTCCAAGATCCTGCCGGTCTATGACAATTTAGAGCGGGCCCTCAAGCAGGAGACCGCCGACGAGGCCTACAAAAAGGGCGTGGAAATGACCATGACCCAGCTGGAAAACATTTTTGAGACCATGGGCGTAAAAGCCATCGAGGCTTTGGGGCAGCCCTTCGACCCGGCCAGGCACAACGCCGTCATGCACATAGACGACGAAAACGCCGGAGAGAACACCATAGTCGAGGAATTCCAGAAGGGCTTTATGCTGGGCGACAAGGTAATTCGTTTTTCAATGGTAAAAGTTGCAAACTGACGTTTCAAACGAGACCCGCTTCGCCGGGCTCTCGTTTGAGAAGGCTTGCAGCCCGCCGCGCGCACTCCCTTTAGGTCGCACACTTGCGGGCTGAGAAGTATTTTTTCCGTGATACATGCTCCCGGAAAAAATGATAATAATTTATTCGCTCCTGAGGGAGCGAACTCTACGAGGTTTTTCCCGCCGAAAGGCGCTGATAATAATAACTACAAACATTATAATACAGGAGGATATTTATTATGAGTAAGATCATTGGCATAGACCTGGGTACTACCAATTCCTGCGTGGCG
>JAFYCQ010000265.1 GCA_017539635.1 Oscillospiraceae bacterium | reverse complement strand
TATGACGTATTTTACGCCCAAGTCCGCCAGCATGGCGGCAGACACCTCGCCGGTGTAGGCGCCGCTTTCATGCTCGGATACGTTTTCGGCGCCCACGAGAACTCTGGTGTCCTTAAAGGCCCTCACGGCCGCGGGAATGGACACGAAGGGTACGCACACAACGATGTCGCACCACTTTGCTCTGGCGGCGCAGGGGTGAAGTCCCTCGGCAAAGGCCTTGACCTCGCTGGGGAGCTTGTTCATTTTCCAGTTTGCGGCTATTATAGTTTTCCTGTATTTTCGATTCATTTCGTTACGCCTGTCTGTCCATAAGGGCAGCTATGCCGGGCAGCTCCTTTCCCTCAAAAAACTCCAGAGAGGCTCCTCCGCCGGTAGATACGTGGGTCATCTTCTCCTCCAGGCCCAAGCGGCCCACGGCGGAAGCGCTCTCGCCGCCGCCGACTATCGTTACGGCGTCAAGGGAGGCGATCTTTTTGGCCACGGCGTCGGTGCCGGCAGAAAAGGCCTTGAATTCGAAAACGCCCATGGGGCCGTTCCAGATGACCGTTCCGGCGCCCTCCAGCTCGCTTTCAAACAGCGCGATTGTCTTTGCGCCTATATCCAGGCCCATACAGTCGTCGGGGATGGCGTCGGCGGCCACCTCGCGGCGGTTGTCGGTATCCTCGAACTTCTCGGTTATCGCCACATCCACGGGCAGGACGAACTTAACGCCCTTTTCCTTAGCGGTCTCCATGAGCTCCCTGGCAACTTCGATCCTGTCCTCCTCAAGCAGCGAGGTTCCTATGCCGTAGCCGCAGGCCTTAAGGAAGGTGAAGGCCATGCCGCCGCCGATGAGGATCTTGTCCGCCTTGGTGAGGAAGTTGTTTATCATGTTTATCTTGTCGCTGACCTTGGCTCCGCCGAAGACCACCACCATGGGACGCTTCGGGTTCTCCATGGCTCCGCCCATGTTGGTAAGCTCCTTCTGGATGAGGAAGCCGGAAACGGCGGGCAGATACGCCGTAATGCCGGCGGTGGATGCGTGGGCGCGGTGCACCGTTCCGAAGGCGTCGGACACGAAAACATCGGCCATGGAGGCCAGCGCCTTGGCGAAATCGGGGTCGTTCTTCTCCTCGCCCTTTTCAAAGCGGAGGTTTTCAAGGAGCATCAGCTCTCCGGGCTTTAACGCAGCGGCCTTGGCCTGGGCGTCGGGGCCCACCACGTCAGAAGCTATCGCCACGGGCATATTGAGCAGCTCGCCGAGCCTTGCGGCCACGGGCTTCAAGCTGAGCTCGGGCTTTATTTCTCCCTTGGGCTTGCCGAGATGGGAACAGGCAATGACGGCAGCCCCGTTTTCCAGCAGATACCGGATAGTCGGAAGGCTCTCCCGTATGCGCTTGTCGTCGGTGATCTTTCCGGTCTCTTTATCCAGCGGAACGTTGAAATCGCAGCGCAGGATGACTTTTTTTCCGCTGACGTCTATGTCGCGGACAGTCTGCTTATCGTATTTCATAATGATTCCCTTCCTTTATGGCGTTCCATAATAATTTATGATGAACGGAGCGATCCCGCTCCGAAGGTCAACTGACAGGTCAGAACATTTCACCCACGCCGGAGAGCCCCGGAAAGCCCTGCTGGCGCAGCGCCTCATAGCAGAGTATGGCCGCTGAGTTCGCCATGTTCAGGCTCCTGGCGTCCGGACGCATGGGCAGGCGGATGCACCTTTCCCGGTATTTTTCCCGGAGAGGCTTCGGCAGGCCGGCGGTCTCCTTGCCCAAAAGGATATAACAGCCGTCGGTAAAAACAGCCTCTGTATAGGGCTGAGGCGCCTTAGTGGTGGCAAGCCAGATGTTTTCGTCTCCGTTTTTATAAAAAAACTCGTCGAGGTTTTCGTACACCGTAAGGTCAACCATGGGCCAGTAATCCAGCCCCGCCCTTTTAACCGCCCTGTCGGAAATGTCAAAGCCCAGGGGCTTTATTAGGTGCAGGCGGCTTTTCGTGGCGGCGCAGGTGCGGGCTACGTTGCCGGTATTCATGGGTATCTCAGGTTCCACAAGCACAAGATTAACCAGACGTCATTCCCGCTTTCCGCTATCCGCTCATTTTCAATTTATTATTGTATTACTATCAGAAACATTTTTCAATACATTTTGCTCATTAGCCCGGTTTTTTATAAAAATATTGAACTTTGAAGCCTCTTGTTTTATAATTATCATGAAAAATAACGGGAGTGATGACAATGTCAGGAGTACCTGCCGGAAAATTCTCTGTAGATATGGCCGTGCTGCCCAGCATGTGCGACGCAAATGTCAGGCTCGACCCGGCCTATACCTTTTCCCTTTTCATGGACGTCGCCTCGGGTCATGCGGAAGAATTGGGCATCGGAGGCAGCGCCATGACTGCCCGCGGGCTCTTCTGGCTCACGGTGAGGACGAGGTTTGTCTTTTACCGCCGCCCCTATATGATGGAGAACGTCACCGCCTCCACCTGGCCTGCAAAGCCTGGTACCTACAAGTGCATCCGCTACTACACCCTCACGAAAGGCGAAGAGACGCTCATCGAGGGCAAAACCGAGTGGGCCGTGCTGGACATAAAGACCGGAAAGCTCTACGACCTTTCCGAGCTCTACGACGCCTCCATAGCTCCCGCGAAAAAGGTCGGCCCTCCCGGCTTTTCGCAGATAGACATGGACTTCTCCGACGGTACTGAGCTTGCGCCCTATACCGTCCGCTCCACGGATATAGACTTCGGCGGCCACATGAACGACGGCGTCTATCCCAAGGTCTTTTTAGGCGAGTATTCCACAAAGGAGCTCAAGGCTCTGAACATAAAGGAAATGGAAATCAGCTTCCGATCCCCCTGCTTTGAGGGAGAGACCCTCTCCGTTTTCCGCAGACAAACGGAAACCGGGACAGAGCTGGGTATATTCCACCCAGACGGCAAATGCGCCGCTCTGTCCCGGATAGTATCGGAAAATAATTAAGACGGAGCCAACAGCCCGTTTTTGACGCAGTTTCCTACGCTTTCTCTCACGTCTGCGGAGAAATACAGCGTACCGAGAGCGCAGACCACGCCCTTTTCCCCCGCGGCCTTAACGGCTGCTTTTACGCCCTCTTCTATGGTGTCCCCGGCTTCCGCAGGAACACCGGTCGCCGCGAGCCTTTCCGCCAGCTCCTCCGCCTTCATGGCTCTGGGGTTGGGAGCCGTGACGGCGATAAACCTCTTAGCCAGCGGCCCGTAATAGGGCAGCATTCCGGAAAGATCCTTGTCCGCCATGACGCCCATCAGAAATACTATTCCGCCCTCCGGGAAATATTCCCGGAGGCTTTTTGCTGCCGCCTCTGCCCCGTTGGGGTTGTGGGCGCCGTCGATTATAAAGGTCGGGGCCTCGGCCAGGACCTCAAATCTCCCGGGCCAGTACATGGAGGCAAGGCCTTTTTTTATGCTCTCGCCGGTTATGCTCCAGCCCTTGTCTGCCAGCACCTCGGCGGCTGTTATGGCAACGGCTGCGTTATAGGGCTGATATGTCCCCGCCATGGGGAGAAAAATATCCTTTATATCGCCGAAATCAAATTCAGCCCCCTTAAGGGAGAGGGATTTGATATTCAGCTTTGAAAAGTCGGTTTTACGGAGCCGGGCGTTTTTCTCACGGCAGACTCTTTCAAAGACCTCTTCCTCCCCGTTTTTGCCGCCGTAGATTATAACGTCGCCGCCGGGCTTTATAATCCCGGCCTTGGCGGCGGCTATTTCGGGAATGGTGCTCCCCAGCTCTCTGGTGTGGTCGAGGCCTATGGTCATGATAACGGCGGCCTCGGGGGTGTCTATGACGTTGGTGGAGTCCAGCTCTCCCCCCAAGCCCACCTCCAAAACCACGATGTCGCAGCTGTGGGCAGCGAAAAACTCCATGCCGATGGCGGTTATCATCTCAAACTCCGTGGGCACGTCCTCCATGGAGTCGGCGAAGGGGCGTATCTTCTCCGTAAGGGCGCAAAGCTCGTCGTCGGGAATCTGCTCCCCGTCTATCTGCATACGCTCATTGAATCGCAGGACGTAGGGCGAGGTATAAAGCCCCGTTTTATATCCGGAGGCCCGGAGGATCGCCGCTATCGACGCCGCGGCCGAGCCCTTGCCGTTTGTGCCGGCAATATGTACGAATTTCAGCTTTTTTTCAGGGTTTCCCAGTCTTTTGAGCAGCTCCCGCGTCCGGGAGAGCCCCGGCTTGGAGCCCCGCCATTTCACGCTGTGTATATATGCGAGACATTCTTCGTAATTCATCTTTCCAGCTCCTCCCCGTATTTCTTCACAGGCGAGCGCAGCAAAAGCGTCAGCACCAGCGCCTCCACCAGCGAGATCCCGATATACAGCGGCACCCGCACGATCAGAAGCGCCCCCAGGGGCGTTCCGTTATAGCCGCTGAGGATTATCGAAGTATAAGCCATGGATGCCACGGCGTTCACGCCCAGGGTCATGGCCGCCGTCTTTAAGTATTTGGGCTCCTGGCGGACGGGTTTTCTGAAAAATCCGGACAAAAGCCCTATGAGCACCGGCCCCACGGTGAGGGGCGGATACCAGCCGTAGGGCGAAAGGGCCGCAGCTCCCACGATGTCGGCAACCGCGCCCACCAGCGCGCCCGGAACAGGCCCGAAAAGGAGCCCCGCCAGCATTATGGGAATGTTCCCGAAGCTAATCCGCACCGAGGGCGTTATCCAGATAACGCAGAAGCGCGACAGCACGATGCTCATGGCTGCCAACAGCGCCGAAAGCACCAGCAGCCTGGTTGTCATACGTCTTTTCAAGGCAAAATCCCCCTTTCTGTCAGCAATGCCACATAAAGGAGGACTCTCCGGTATGCGGCAGCGGACGCGGCAATGGCACCGCGGAACCCGAAGTAAAAGACGATATGACCTTTCACTTTGTTCCTTCGTTCACGGGCAACATCCCATCCCGTGACACTTGGCGCGCCAGAGCCTACTCTGCCATTCATTATGATTAAATTATAACATCCCGCTATTTAAAGTGCAACTACTTTATTCTTTTCGCTATAACCGCGTTCAGGGCGCTGCCGGTAATCAGGATGAGGGAGCAGATATAAAACCAGATCATCAGTATGATCACCGAGGCGATGGAGCCGTAAACCACGTCATACCGGGAGGAGCGGTCTATCCCCCATGCGAACAGAGCGCTGACGATGACCAGCGCAACTGCGGCGCAGAAGGCCCCCGTACCCTTCCCCGTTCCGCGGGCGGACTTTGGATTCGTGACGACATAGGTGCCAAGGATTATGAAATACAGCACCACGAAAAGTATGGGGAAACGTATGATAAGCCAGATCTTGCCCAAGATCGGCGAACCTAAATCGGCAGCCAGAACGGCGGTTATCCGTCCGCCCAGGATCATTATGGCACAGGAGATATAAATGCCCGCCAAAAACAGCACCGACCACAAAAAGCTGAGAAATATCCTGCGGGCGCCGGGGTCGGGCAGAGTGCCGTGTATATCCGCCATGGTGTGCTCCAGGGTGCGGAAGGCCGCCGAGCCGGAAGACAGGAG
>JAFYCQ010000264.1 GCA_017539635.1 Oscillospiraceae bacterium | reverse complement strand
GCTCCTGCCCCGGCCCCGGCTCCCGCTCCTGCGGCTCCCGTGTCCGTTGAGGCTGCCCCCGGCGACGCCACCGTTACGGCCCCCATGCCCGGCACCGTTCTCGACATAGTCGTTGCCCAGGGCGCTTCCGTCAAGGCCGGCGATGTGCTGGTAGTTCTTGAGGCCATGAAGATGGAGAATGACATAGTCTCCCCGAAGGACGGCGTAGTTAAGCAGATCGCTACCACGAAGGGCGCTTCCGTCGATACCGGCGCGACCCTCGTTATTGTAGGATAAGGAGGATATAATATGATCCTCAACACATTAGAAACCCTGTGGAAGACCTCGGGCTTCTATCTTCTCGGCACCGACTGGCGCAACATAGTGATGATAATCATCTGCTGTGTCCTGCTCTATCTCGGTATCGTCAAGAAGTTCGAGCCCCTGCTCCTCGTAGGCATAGCCTTCGGCGGTCTTCTTTCAAACCTTCCGGGCAGCAATCTTTACCACCCGGAGATATGGGATGCCGTCATAGCCCACACCAAGGGTTACGGCGACGTCATGCGTGAGGGCGGCCTTATCGACATCATGTACATCGGCGTCAAGGCCGGCGTTTATCCCTCGCTCATATTCATGGGCGTCGGCGCAATGACCGACTTCGGTCCGCTGCTGGCAAACCCCAAGAGCCTGCTTCTCGGCGCTGCCGCCCAGCTGGGCGTGTACTGCGCTTTCATCCTGGCCATCCTCCTGGGCTTCACTGGCCCTGAGGCGGCCTCCATCGGCATCATCGGCGGCGCTGACGGTCCTACCGCCATATTCCTTACGACAAAGCTGGCTCCGCACCTTTTGGGTGCAATAGCAATAGCGGCTTACTCGTATATGGCGCTAATTCCGCTTATCCAGCCGCCTATCATGAAGGCTCTCACCACCAAGCAGGAGCGCGAGATCAAGATGCAGCAGCTGCGCCCCGTCTCCAAGACCGAGCGTATCGTGTTCCCGATAGTCGTTACTATTTTCACATGCCTGCTTCTGCCCTCCGTTGCCCCGCTTCTCGGCTGCCTCATGCTGGGCAACCTGTTCCGTGAGTGCGGCGTCACCGAGAGACTTTCCGACACCGTTCAGAACGCTCTGATGAACATAGTCACCATCTTCCTCAGCGTCAGCGTCGGCGCCACCATGGTTGCTGAGCGCTTCCTGGTCAAGGAGACTATCTTCATCATCATCCTGGGCCTGCTGGCTTTCTGCTTCTCCACCGCCGGCGGCCTCATCTTCGGCAAGGTCATGTGCAAGCTCACCGGCGGCAAGATAAACCCGCTGATCGGCTCCGCCGGCATTTCCGCCGTGCCCATGGCTGCCCGTGTTTCCCAGATGGTCGGCCAGAAGGCCAATCCGACCAACTTCCTGCTGATGCACGCCATGGGCCCCAACGTGGCCGGCGTTATCGGCTCCGCCATTGCCGCGGGCTTCCTGCTCGCTGTCTTCGGCTGATAGGAAACATATAAAAAATGTCCTGCGCGAAAAGCGCAGGGCATTTTTGTTATTCAGGAAAAGCCTCGCCAGAGTTCACGCCCGCAGGCGTGTAAGAGTTTTTATCATTTTTTCCGGGAGCATGTATCACGGAAAAAATACTTCTCAGCCCGCAAGTGTGCGACCGAAAGAGAGTGCGCGCAGCGGGCTGCAAACCTGGCTAAAACGAGAGCCCAGCGAACGCGGGTCTCGTTTTAATTACTCCACTATATTTTCCCCCACGCGGTAAATATCTCCCGCGCCGACGGTGAAGATAATATCCCCGGGCTTTGCTACTGCTTTCAGATTTTCCTCGATATTCGTAAAGGTGGGGCAGAAGAGAGCGCCGGGTATTCGCTCGGCGAGGTCACGGGAGGATATGCCGATGGTGTTCTTCTCACGGGCAGCGTAGATTTCCGCCAGATACAGCATGTCGGGGCGCTTTAATTGCTCCACGAAGTCGTCAAAAAGCGCCTTTGTTCGGGTGTAGGTGTGGGGCTGGAAGACAAGTATCATCCGCTTGAAGTTCAGCGTCTCGGCGGCATCTATCAGCGCTTTTAGCTCGCCGGGGTGGTGAGCGTAGTCGTCATAGACGAGAGCTCCGTTTATTTCTCCCTTGTACTCAAACCGCCTCTTGGCGCCGGTGAAGGAGGAAAGCCCCTTTATAATGCTCTCCGGCGCTGTGCCTAAGCGCATGAGCGCCGCCGCCGCGGCCAGAGCGTTCAGAATGTTGTGTTTTCCGGGTATGAGCAGGGAGACGCGGCCGAGGTTTTCACCCTTTCCTATCAGGTCGAACTGAGTCTTCCCGGAGGAAACGCTGACGTTTGCGGGGTGATAGTCGTTTTTTTCGTCAAAGCCGAAGGTCACGGCACTGCGGTCAAGGCCCCTTAGGGCATCGCAGGTGTTCTTGTCGTCGCCGTTATAGACCACGAGCCCCTTGTCCTCCGGCACAAGCTCGGCAAAACGCCGGAAGGAGGACTTGACGTCCTCTAAATCCTTGAAAAAGTCCAAGTGATCCGCCTCGATATTCAGAATGACGGCAACTGTGGGGGCGAAGCTCAAAAAGGAATTGTAGTACTCGCAGGACTCGGCAACGATAGTACCGCCCTTGCCGATGCGGTAGCCGGAGCCCAAAAGGGGCAGGGTGCCGCCGATCATGACGGTTGGGTCGGCCCCCGCCTCCAGCAGCACCTGGGTGCACATGGAGGTGGTGGTGGTTTTGCCGTGGGTGCCGGAGACGCACAGGGCGTTTTCGTAGCCTCTCATGATGTAGCCCCAGGCCTGGGCCCGCTCGAAAACGGGGATTCCGGCCGCTTTGGCCGCGGCAATCTCCGGGTTTTCGTCGTGGACGGCGGCGGTGCGGACGATGAAGTCCGCTCCCTCGATGTTCCCGGCCCTGTGGCCGATC
>JAFYCQ010000263.1 GCA_017539635.1 Oscillospiraceae bacterium | reverse complement strand
TGAAGGCCGTAGATATCCAGGCCAGGAGGATACTGAAGCTCTTCGGCAAGGACGTTAAAAGAGTAATCCCCGTGGCCGGGGCGGAGCAGGAATATTTCCTCATATCCCGGGATTATTACAATCAGCGCCGGGATCTCATGTACACCGGCCGCACCCTTTTCGGGGCGACGCCCCCGAAAAGCCAGCAGCTGGACGACCACTACTCCGGCCACATCCGCATCCACGCCGCCAACTTTATGAAGGAGCTGGACGAGGAGCTGTGGAAGCTGGGCATCCTTGCCAAGACGGAGCACAACGAGGTCGCCCCCGCCCAGCACGAGTTAGCGCCCATTTTCACCGTGGTGAACCTCTCCTGCGACCAGAATCAGCTGGTTATGGAGACTATGCGGAAGGTGGCAAAGCGCCAGAATCTGGCCTGCCTCCTCCACGAAAAGCCCTTTGCGGGCATAAACGGCAGCGGCAAGCACAACAACTGGTCGCTGATGACCGACACGGGAGAAAAGCTCTTTGACCCCGGCACCACGCCGGAGGCCAACGCCCAGTTTTTGCTGTTCCTGTGCGCCGTCATAAAGGCCGTGGACGAATATCAGGACGTGCTGCGCATTTCCACCGCCACCAGCACCAACGACCGCCGTCTCGGCGCCGCCGAGGCGCCCCCCGCCGTGGTCTCCATGTTTTTGGGCGACGAGCTGGAGGCCATTCTGGACTCCATTGAAAAGGGCGTAACCTACGACAAAAAGGACAGAGGCGTCATCCAGATCGGCGTGGACACCCTGCCCTCCTTCCAGAGGGACGCCACCGACAGGAACCGCACCTCTCCCTTTGCCTTTACCTCCAACCGCTTCGAGTTCCGTATGCCCGGCTCATCTCTCTCCATTTCCGGCCCCAATACGGTGATAAACACCATTGTGGCCGAGTCTCTCCGGGTATTCGCCGACGAGCTGGAGGGGGCCGAGGACCTTACGGGCGCGCTGAACGCCCTTATAAAGCGCACCATTTCCCGTCACCGCAGGATAATCTTCAACGGCAACGGCTATGACGACGAATGGGTAAGAGAGGCGGAAAGGCGCGGCCTTTCCAATTACCGCACCGCCGCCGAGGCCATACCCCACATGCTGGACGAGAAGAACGTGGAGCTCTTCACCCGCCACGGGGTGTATTCCGAAAGGGAGCTGGCGGCCCGCTGCCAGATAAATTTAGGCACCTACTGCCGCACCATGGGCATAGAGGCGGCCACCATGCTGGAAATGACCCGCCGGGATATTCTTCCCGCCGTGTTCCGCTATGAAAAGGCCCTGTCCGACGGCGTTGTCTCCAAAAAGGCCGCGGGAGAGCCCTCCAAGGCGGAAAAATCCCTGCTTACCCGCATTTCGGCCCTCTCCGACAGCCTGAACGACAAAGCCGACGGACTGGAGGCGCTTATCGCCAGGACAAAGGAAATGGAAACGCTGAAGCTGGCCAATTTCTACAGCACCAAGGTCATCCCCGCCATGGACGCCCTGCGGGCCGACGCCGACGCTCTGGAGGAGCTGACGGACGAAAAGGAGTGGCCCTTCCCCACATACGGAAAGCTGCTGTACAGAGTGTAATCAGCGCAAATCCCAGGCCTGCATATCACATGGCATTTAAGTATAATTTAACGGCTTCCCCGCCGGGGGAAGCCGTTATTTTTCTATCCTTCCGCTCTTCTGTAATAAAACATATACTGCTGGGCGATCCCTGCGTTGGGGGCGAAGATATCCGGGGTGAAGGAGCTGCCGTAGTGCTCCTTTACGGCCCTTTTTATCCACACGTCCCGGGGGAAGGCGTCGGTCATGCCGAGGCCGAATAGAATGACGCAGTTTGCCACCTTGTCTCCGATGCCCTTTACGCTTTTCAGGGCGCAGAGCGCATTTTCAAAGCTGCCCCGGGACAGCTTGTCCAGGTCGAGCCGGCCCTCTGCTACCGCCCTTGCCGCCTCGATTATGTAGGGCGCCCGGTAGCCGCAGCGCAGGCAGCCCAGGTCCTCTTCCTTAAGCCCTGCAATCTTTTCAGCGTCCGGGAAGGCGCAGACCGTTTTCCCCTCAAAGGAAATAGGGTCGCCGAACCTTTCGCAGAAGCGCTCAACTATCCCCTTTATCCGGGGGATATTGTTGCACTGGGAGATTATAAAAGAGCACAGCGCCTCCCAGGGCTCCTGCCGGAGTATGCGGATACCTGCGCCGTATTCCGTGGCGGCGGTCATATAGTCGTCAACGGCCAGGCTTTTCCTCACCGCGTCATACCGGCGGTCCAGGTCAAAATAACGCCGCCAGACGCTATCCAGATCCTCTTTCGTGCCGGAAATTGCTATATCGTTCCCGTCTTTTCTTATCCTGGCGGCCTTTTTGAAGGCCACGCCGGTATAGGAGCCGTCCTCGTCTCTGTTCCAGCGGAAGCACTGGCCGCACTCGAAAATCTTTTCAAGGTCAAAGTCGTCGTCACAGTAAAATGT
>JAFYCQ010000262.1 GCA_017539635.1 Oscillospiraceae bacterium | reverse complement strand
TTTTGAGCTTATCCGCCTTGTTGGCGACGACGATGAAGGGCTTTCCCGCCCCCTTGAACCACCGGGCCATGATCACGTCGTCCGCCGTGGGCTTGTGGCGGGAATCCACCAGCATCACTCCAAGGCTCATAAGCTCTGGACGGGCGAAAAAGGACTCCATGAGCCGGCCCCACCTGTCCTTTTCGGACTTTTCCACTCTGGCGTAGCCGTAGCCCGGCAGGTCAACCAGGTACAGAGCCTTATCCACGAGGAAATAATTTACGTGAATAGTCTTGCCCGGCACCGAGCTGACCCGGGCAAGACTCTTTCTGTTCATGAGCTTGTTTATCACCGAGGATTTTCCGACATTTGACTTCCCCGCGAAGGCAACCGATGGTCTGCCGTCAAAAACGAACTGCTCCGGGGAAGCCGCGGATTTTACAAACTCGATATTGTTGATGTTTAACATGTCACTGTGTCATGGGAACGCCGCCCGACACCGTGGGTATGCGGGGCTTGACCTCGGAAACAGACTTTTCCTCCTGCTTTGACTCCCCGCCGTCGGGGACGGTGCGGGCCGAAAAGTCTATGGCGGTGTCCAGTATCTTGTCTATATGGGGCACGGTGATGAAGTTCAGCGCCCGTCTTACGGTCTGGTCTATCTCCTCCAGGTCACGCTCGTTGTCCTGGGGGATGAGCACGGTTTTGATACCGGCCCTCAGAGCGGCCATGGTCTTCTCCTTCAGGCCGCCGATGGCCAGGATCCGGCCGGAGAGGGTGATTTCACCGGTCATGGCGATGTCCCGGCGAACAGGCGCACCGGTGAGGGCCGAAATAGTGGCCACGGCAACGGTAATGCCGGCGGAGGGGCCGTCCTTCGGCACCGCTCCCTCAGGGAAATGGATGTGGATATCCTTCTTGCTGTAAAACTCCGGGTCGATGCCAAGCACGCCGGCACGGCTGCGGATATAGGTCACGGCGGCCTTGGCGGACTCCTTCATAACGTCGCCCAAGTTGCCGGTGAGCTCCAGCTTTCCGGTGCCGTCCAGCACCTCGGCCTCCACCTCCAGCACTTCTCCGCCCACAGATGTCCAGGCAAGGCCGTTGGCGATGCCCACCTCGTTGCGGGTGAGGGAGTAATCCGGCTTGAAGATCCGCACGCCGAGATACTCCTCCAGCATGTTGGAGCGGAGGCTCACGCCGGTTATCTCACCTTTGGCAATCTTTGCCGCCGTCTTGCGGCAGAGCGCGGCAAGCTGACGCTCAAGCTGGCGCACGCCGGATTCCTTCGTCCAGCCGGAGATTATCTCCCGCATGGCCCCGTCGTTCACGCGGAGCATCGAGGCTGTGAGGCCGTGCCTCTTCCTCTGCCTGGGCAGCAGGTGTCTTTTTGCTATCTGCAGCTTTTCCTCGTCGGTGTAGCTGGTGAGCTCGATGACCTCCATACGGTCCAGAAGCGGCCGGGGTATGGTGGTCCTGTCGTTGGCCGTGGTTATGAAAAACACGTCGGACAGATCGAAGGGCATATCGAGGTAGTGATCCCGGAACGTGGAATTCTGCTCCGGATCCAATGCCTCCAGCAGCGCCGCGGAAGGATCGCCCCGGTAGTCGTGGCCCAGCTTGTCTATCTCGTCCAGCAGGATTATGGGGTTCATGGAGCCGGACTGAGAAACGGCGCTCATAATGCGCCCCGGCATGGCCCCGATATAGGTCCTGCGGTGGCCTCTTATCTCCGCCTCGTCGTGGATGCCGCCCAGGGACATCCGGGCCATTTTCCTGTTCATAGCCTTGGCTATGCTGGCGGCAATGGAGGTCTTGCCCGTGCCGGGAGGGCCGATAAGGCAAAGTATAACTCCCTTTACGTCAGGCTTTAGTGTCTTTACCGCGATGTATTCAATTATGCGCTCCTTGACCTTTTCAAGGCCGTAGTGGTCCCGCTCCAGTACCTTCGAGGCGGCGGCCACGTCTATGCGCTCCTTCGTCTTCTTGTTCCAGGGCAGCTCCAGGCAGGTGTCCAGATAGCCTCTTATCACCGAGGCCTCGGCGGAGCCGAATTGCTGCTTGGCGAGACGATCCGTTTCCTTCAGCAGCTTTTCGTTTATCTCCTCGGGGAGCTTCAGCGCCTCTATCTTCTCCCGGTACTCGTTTACCTCGTTTAATGTGTCGTCGTCCCCAAGCTCAGCCTGGATGACGTGCATCTGCTCCCGCAGAAGGTTTTCTCTCTGCACGTGCTCCATGCGCTCGGACAGCCGGTCGCTGATGTTCTTTTCTATTTCAAGTACCTCGATCTCATGGGACAGCAGCGAGCAGACCACATTCAGTCTCTGCACGGGGCCGACGGCCTCCAGTATCTTCTGCTTGTCGGAGAATTTGAGGAAAATGTTCTGTCCTATATAGTCGGCGATAAAGCCGGCGTTGTCGTTCACAGCCAGGGAGACGACTGTCTCCGGGGAAACGTTGCCGGAGAGGTCGGCGTATTCCTCAAAAAGGCTCACGGCCCTTCTCACCAGCGCCTCTGCATGGGCGGTGCGGCGGGAGACGTAGGGCGTGTCGATAAGTCTCAAATTGGCGCAGAGGACCCCGTCCTGCTCCACAAATTCCAGGAGCTGGGCGCGGGAAATGCCCTCCACCATGACTCTCAAACCTCCGGTGGGGGTCTTTAAAAACTGCCTTAAAACGGCAACGGTGCCGATGGAGTAAACGTCCCGCTGGGTGGGAGTCTCCTTCATGATATCCTTCTGGGATACCAGGAAAACCCTTCTGTCGCCGTCGGCGGCGCTCTTCATAGCAGCCACGGAGCGGGTGCGCTCTACGTCGAAATTCGTCACCATGCCGGGGAAAACGGTAATTCCCCGCAGGGCGACAAGGGGCAGAGTTATAGTTATATCGTTTTCAATGAATTCAGCCATTTCTTCGTCCTTCCATGTATTGGACATTTTTAAAAACAGCCGCACTCCAGTTATGGCGTGCGGCTAAGGCGTTATGACGCGCTTTCCGCGTCCGGGTCGATCTGGGGCTTGGGTCTGTGGTGGATTATGGGCTTTTCCTCACCCTTTACCACGGCCTCGGTTATGGTGACCTTGTCGATCCTGTCGTCGGAGGGCACCTCGTACATGACGTCGGTCATGATGCTCTCCATAACGCTGCGGAGGCCTCTGGCGCCGATGTCCATATCCAGCGCCTTATCGGCTATGGCCTCAAGGGAGCCAACGGCAAATTCCAGCTCCACCCGGTCATACTTCATGAGCGCCTTATACTGGCGCACGAGGGAATTTTTGGGCTCCAGCAGTATCCTCACCAGGTCGGCTCTCGTCAATGAATGGAGCGGAGCGATGACCGGCATACGGCCGATAAGCTCCGGGATGATGCCGAATTTCAGCAGATCATGGGACTGGACGTGGCTCAGTATCTCGCCCACGTTCCGCTCGGATCTGCTCCTTATTTCCGCCTCAAAGCCTATGCTCTTTCTGTCAAGGCGGTTTTCGATTATCTTGTCAAGACCGTCGAATGCTCCGCCGCAGATAAAGAGGATATTCGTGGTGTCAATGCTTATAAACTCCTGGTGGGGGTGTTTTCTGCCGCCCTGGGGCGGGACGTTCGC
>JAFYCQ010000019.1 GCA_017539635.1 Oscillospiraceae bacterium | reverse complement strand
CCATGATGTGACCGTATGGTCCAAAAGCGAGGAAACGGTCCGCGCTCTTTCCGAAACCAGGCGTCACAAAAATCTGCCGGATACGGTCATCCCTGAGGGTATCCGCTTTACCTGTGAAATAAAGGACGCCTGTGTGAATAAGGACATCCTGATATTCGCCGTCCCCTCGGTCTATGTCCGGTCCACGGCGGAAAGCGCCCGGCCGTTTATCCCCGACGGTCAGATAATCGCGGACGCGGCCAAGGGCATCGAGACGGACACTCTCTTCACCATGTCGGAGGTCATCCGGGACGAGCTTTCCAAGGACGGCGGCCACGGAGGCGTAAAACTCGTGGCTTTCTCCGGGCCCACCCATGCCGAGGAGGTGGCCCAGGATCTGCCCACCACCGTCGTTTCCGCCTGCGAAGACCTTAAAACGGCGGAGGCGGTACAGGATATATTCGACCGCACCTGCATGAGAGTCTATACCAGCACGGATATCCGGGGCGTGGAGATATGCGGGGCGCTAAAAAACATAATGGCTCTGGCCGCCGGCATTTCGGCCGGCCTCGGCTACGGCGACAACACGAAGGCCGCGCTCATAACCCGTGGTCTGGCGGAGATAAAGCGTCTGGGCGTCGCCATGGGCTGTGAGGAGCGGACCTTCAGCGGTCTTGCCGGCGTGGGCGACCTCATAGTCACGGCCACAAGCCGGCACAGCCGCAACAACCGGTGCGGCTTCCTCATAGGGCAGGGGCATAAGCCCGAAGACGCCATAAAGGAGATCGGCATGGTCGTTGAGGGCGTGAATGCCCTCCCGGCAGCGATAAGGCTGGCCGGGAAATACAACGTGGAGCTGCCCATCACCAGCGCCGTAAACGCCATCATTTGCGGCGAGGCCTCAGCCGAGGAGGAAGTCCGCCTGCTCATGGGGCGGGAGAGAAAGACGGAAATCTGAGGTAACCTACAAAATAAAAAAACTCCGCCCTAAGCGGAGTTTTTTTGCTTTATCTTCAGATCATTTCCAGTCCTTGCAGACGTCCACCCAAGCCTTGCCGGAGGAATACTTCTCCAGCTCCTCAAGGGTCAGCTCTATGGCGCTGTTGCTGCTGCCGCAGGCCGGAAACACCGTCTCAAATCTCTTCAGCGACTCGTCGAGATAAACTGTGACGCCCTCTTTTACCGCAAAGGGGCAGACGCCGCCCACCGCGTGGCCGATGAGCTCCTCCGTCTCCTGGGGTGACAGCATCCTGGCCTTCGTGCCGAACCGGGCCTTGTACTTGGGATTGTCTATTCTGGCGTCACCGGCGGCCACGACGAGGATCGGCGAGTCCCCCACCATGAATGACAGGGACTTGGCTATCCTGCAGGGCTCACAGTGAAGGGCCTGGGCCGCTAAATCCACCGTGGCGCTGGATACGTCAAACTCCCGGATCCGGTCTTCTATCCCCCGCTCCGCGAAAAATGCCTTTACTTTATCTATTGCCATGCTTCTGCCTCCGAAACCCACCGCGAAAGACGCGGATTTGTTTTTACGCTTTGAATATTATTACAGACGATCCTCCCTGTCAATCCCCTTTCCCCTCCTTGTCAACTCAGCAGCCTTGTGCTAAAATGGAATAAATTCACTATAAATACAGACAGGGGGACGGGAAATGCACGCGGCGCCGGGCTTTGGGCGAAAGGTTTTCGCCGTCATAATGATAGCCGTGCTGATAATCGCCGCGCTGGTTTTCATCGCCCTGCGGCTTTTCGGCTTCAGTGAAAAGGAAGAGCCGCCCGAGAGATTCATTCCGGCGGCCTTAGTCAATCCCCCGTCCTTCGTCCCCACCGGCGACGATTGGGAGCCCGCCTTCCCGGAGCCGGAGCCTGAGCCCCGGGACGAGACCTTCTGCCTCAGCTTTGTGGGCGACTGCACCTTAGGCTCTGAAAAGGCCGTTTACGGCCAGCCCCACACCCTGGTGGCCATTGTGGGGGACGATTACGATTACCCCTTCACCTACACCCGGCAATATTTCGAGGACGACGATTTCGCCATGGTGAATCTGGAGGGGCCGCTGACGGATTCCGGCACGGCGGCAGTAAAGACCTACTGCTTCCGGGGCCCCACGACTTACGTTAAGATCCTGTCCGGCAGCTCCGTGGAGTGCGCAAGCTTAGCCAACAACCACTCCAGGGACTACGGCGCGGAGGGCCTGGAGAACACGAAGACCGCCCTCAATAATGACGGCGTGGCCTATGTGGAGGACGGCGGCAAGCTGATTTACGAGACGGAGCGGGGCCTTAAAATCGGCGTGTGCGGGTATTTCGCAAAGCTGACCCGGGAGCGGGTCAAGGCGGACGTGGAGTACCTTAAAGACGCCGGAGCCCAGATCGTGGTGGTCTCCTTCCACTTTGGCACCGAGCTCTCCTATGAGCCGAACGGCAATCAGATAGCTTATGCCCGCCTGGCCATAGACTCCGGCGCTGACATCGTTTACGGCCAGCATCCCCACGTTTTGCAGCGGGCGGAAAAATACAAGGACGGCATGATCTTTTACAGTCTCGGAAACTTCTGCTTCGGCGGCAACAGAAACCCCGACGACAAGGATACTGTCCTGGTGCGCCAGTTCGTGACCGTCACGCCGGAGGGCGACGCATACCTGAGCGACACGGAGTATGTGCCCTTTTCCCTGACCTCGACACCAGGTTACAACGACTACCGTCCCATGCCCTATGAACCCGGCAGTCCCGGCTATGACAGGGTCCTTAAAAAGCTGGGCGTGGACGCGGCCGAGTGATATTACATATTATTTTCAGGAGGACAAAATGAAAAAACTGCTTTTACTGGCTCTTGCTGCGGCAATGATCCTGACCCTCGCCGCCTGCGGCGGCACAAGCGCCCCT
>JAFYCQ010000261.1 GCA_017539635.1 Oscillospiraceae bacterium | reverse complement strand
GTCGCGGCAGGGATCGTCGCCCCGGTCAAATTCGCCGGAATCGGCCTCGCTCTCCGCCTTTTCGCAGAAGCAGTAATATGCCCCGCCCTTTTCGGCCAAAAGGTGGGCGTACTGCCCGTAGGTGCCCCGGCGCTCAGACTGGATATATGGGGCCACGGGGCCGCCTATGTCCGGGCCCTCGTCATGCTCAAGACCGCACTCCTTCATGGTGCGGTAGATGACGTCTGCCGCGCCCTCCACCAGTCTGCCCTGATCCGTGTCCTCGATGCGGAGGATAAAGGTGCCGCCTGCGTGGCGGGCGATCAGATAAGTGTAAAGAGCCGTTCGGAGATTGCCCACGTGCATGTAGCCCGTGGGGCTGGGAGCGAAACGGGTGCGCACCTTTCCCCGGGGGATCCTGGCCTCGTTTTCCTCATACCATTTCATATCGGTCATATCTTCACCTCAAACTGACTTGTAGAGGGCTTTCATGCCCTTATAGGTCATGTAGCAGTCGGTTTTCGCCACCATCTCGCAGGGGGAATGCATGGAAAGCACCGGAACGCCGGCGTCTATGGTGTCGATGTTGCGCTTGGCCATGAACATGGCCACGGTGCCGCCGCCGCCCTGGTCAACCTTGCCCAGTTCACCCATCTGCCAGGCGACCTTCGCCTCGGCGAACATCTTTCGTATCTTTCCCACCACCTCGGCGGAGGCGTCGGAGGAGCCGGACTTGCCTCTTGCTCCGGTAAACTTGGATATGCCTACGCCGTAATTGACCCGGGCGTTGTTCCGCTTGTCGGAGACGTCGGCGTAGGTTGGGTCAAAGGCGTTGGTAACGTCGGCGGAAATGCAGAAGGAGTTTTCAAAGCAGCGGTAAATGTCCGTGCCCTCTGAAGCGCGCAGGTCGGAAATGAAGCACTCAAAGGCCTCTGACTGCATGCCCGAGACGCCCTCGGAGCCTATCTCCTCCTTGTCCGCCAGGATGCAGACAGCAGTTTTCTCAGGGGCCTCGGTGTCGAATATGGCCCGCATTTCGGCAAAGGCGCAGACCCGGTCGTCCTGGCCGTAGCCGGCGATGAAGGAGCGGTCCAGCCCCGCATCCCTCACGGGAGCGGCGGGCACGGCCTCCAACTCCGCCGAGAGGAAATCTTCCTCCGTAATGCCGTATTTCTCGTTCAGTATCTTCAGGACGGCCAGCTTGACCCTGTCCTTCCCCTTGTCCTCGCCGTCGGGTATGCTGCCCACGACGATATTGAGGTTTTCGCCGGTAATGCCCTCCGGCAGAGTCTTTTTGTTCTGATCCGCAGCCAGATGGGGCAGCAGATCGGTGATTATCAGGACGGGGTCGTTCTCGTCCCTGCCGATGACCACGTCCACGGCTTCGCCGTTCTTCTTTACCACCACGCCGTGGAGTTCAAGCTGGGTGGTGACCCACTGGTATTTGCGGATGCCGCCGTAGTAGTGGGTCTTAAGAAGGGCTATATCGCTGTCCTCGTACAGCGGGGACTGTTTCAGGTCGAGCCTGGGGGCGTCCACGTGGGCGGCGGCGATGTTGATGCCGTCGGCCATAGGCTTTTTCCCGATTATAGCCAGCAGCAGAGCCTTGCCCCGGACGGATTTGTAGATCTTGTCCCCGGGAGAGAGCTTCTCGCCTCTATTATAGGCGTGAAAGCCCGCCTCTTCTGCCAGGCGAATGCCCTCCTTCACTGCCTCGCGCTCCGTTCTGGCGGCGTTCAAAAACGCCTTGTACTTGCCGCAGTAATCCTCGCAGGCGGTCTTTTCCGCCTCGTCCATAATGTCGGCCGTGTGCTTCTGTTCGTAGAATAGTTCTTCTCTTGTCATGGTTTTGCCTTTCTTTATGCTGTTAAAATATTCTCTGCACTTTTTCTCAAAGGACGCCACGTCGCTGTCGTTTTTCAGGACAGTATCGCAGTGCTCCCTGTAAAACTTATCGTCGTGCTGGGCGCTTATTCGCAGCCGGGCATACTCTTCCGTAATGCCCTCTCTGGCCATGAGCCTTTTTATTCTCTGCTCAGCCGGGGCCGTTATACCCACGATGACATCGCAGATACCGATAAGGCCGCCGTCTAACAGCGCTATGGCGTCTATGGCGAACATTTCCCGCCCGGCCTTTTTTTCCTTTTCAATGTCCTTTAAGACCGATTCTTCCACAAACGGGTGG
>JAFYCQ010000260.1 GCA_017539635.1 Oscillospiraceae bacterium | reverse complement strand
AGTACTGCCTGGGGGAAATACGGAAAAAGCTGATTCCCGAGGGCCTGGAGGAGTTCAACCACCGGAGATTCGACGGAAAAAGCATCGACGTCCCGGATATCGCCGAGGCGGTGGATGCGCTGCCCGCCTTTTCAGAGCGGACGCTCATAGAGGTCTGGGATTTCGACATGTCCCGGCTGTCTGAGGAAAAGCGGGAGGAGCTTTTGGCGCTTTTGTCCGATCTGCCGGAATACGTGTGCCTAATTTTTGTGTTCGACACGGCGGAATTTAAGCTTGATTCCAGGATAAAGGCAAACGCGCAGATAAAAAAGCTCCTCAACCCCGTGGAGTTCTGCCTCCAGGACAAGTCGGAGCTTATTAAGTGGATTGCCCGGCGCTTCAAGGCCTTGGGAAAAAGGATAGACAGGGACACGGCGGAATACCTGGCATTTCTGACCGGCGGCCTTATGACGCGGCTCGTGACCGAGATAGAAAAGACTGCCGCCTATATAGACGGCGAAACCGTCACGAGAAGCGACATCGACGCCGTGGTGGTGCCGGTGCTGGACGCCGCCGTATATACCATGACTGACGCAATGGCGGCGGGAGATTACGACGGGGCGGTAAAGGTGCTTTCAGACCTTTTGGGCATGAACGAGGCGCCCCACAGGATTCTTTTCTCAATATCTCTGAAGCTGCGGCAGCTGCTGACGGCCAAGGTGTGCCTTATGGAAAACGTCCCCGCCGGGGAGTTTATGGAGATAGCCGGCATACGCTACGATTTCCAGGCCAGAAGGACCCTGTCGGCTGCCCGGGGCCTGACCCTTGAGGAGTGCCGAAGGGCGGTGAGGCTGGCCGCCGAGGCCGCCTTCGCCCTGAACACCGGTGCCAACGGCAGGGAATGCCTTTCCCAGCTTATGCTCCGGCTGGCCGTAAAGGAGAAAGCCTCGTGAAGCCGAGAGTGCGGGAAGTGATCGTGGTGGAGGGGCGGTACGACAAAAACACCGTCAGCCAGGTGGTGGATGCGGACATTATCGAGACCCGGGGCTTCGGGATATTCAATGACAGCGAAAACCTCGCTCTGATAAAAAGACTGGCCGAAAAGCGCGGAGCCATAATCCTCACCGACAGCGACGGGGCCGGCTTCGTCATCAGAAACCGGATAAAGGGCGCCGTTCCCGGCCTTAAGCAGGCCTATATCCCGGAGATACGGGGCCGGGAGAAGAGAAAGCGCGCCCCCTCGAAGGAAGGGACCTTGGGCGTTGAGGGCATGACTCCGGAAGTCATACTCTCCGCCCTGAAAAAGTGCGGCGCGACCTTTGAAGACGGAGATATAATCCCGCAAAAAGGCGGCGTCACAAAGGCGGATCTGTACGCTTTGGGCCTTTCCGGAGGAAAGGACAGTTCAGAGTTCCGGGCGCGGCTGCTTGAAGCCCTCGACCTGCCGTCAAAGCTGACGGCAAACGCCCTTTTGGAGGTCATAAACGTCCTTTACACAAGAGACGAGCTTTTTGCGGCTTTGGAGCAAATGGAAATTAACCGTTAATAATCATTATCATGACTAATATTTTTTGTGTTTTAAATGAGACGTTATGCACATTTTACATTGACGCGGGGTAATTCTTTTGATACAATAAAGCCGTTTTTTAAGGCAATAACGGAGTATTCAAGGAGGGTTAGGACTTGTACGCTAAGGATGTAACGGTGCTGAATCAGGTGGGCCTGCGGGCGCGTCCGGCGACCTTTTTCACGCAGAAAGCCAACGAGTATAAGTGCAGCATATGGATCGAGAAAGAGGAAAGACGTGTAAACGCCAAGAGCCTTTTGGGAGTTCTTTCACTTGGCGTCGCCAGCGGCGAGACCGTCAGGATAATCGCTGACGGAAACGGCGAGCAGGAGGCGGCAGATGCCCTCTGCCAGCTCATTTCCTCTGAGTTCGCGGGATAAACACGAGTAACGGTTTTCAAAAGGTCTGTTTCATGGAAACAGGCCTTTTGGCGTATCTGGTAAAGGGATATGAACATCGAAAAACTGCGGGAAAAGGCCGCACGGCTCCCTTTAAAGCCCGGCGTTTACATCATGTCGGACGAAAAGGGAGAAATAATCTACGTGGGCAAGGCCAAAAAACTGAAAAACCGCGTCTCCAGCTATTTCCACGGGGCCCACAACCTTAAGACCGAGACCATGGTCTCCAGGGTGGCGGACTTCAACGTCATCATCGCCGCCTCGGAATTTGAGGCTCTGGTGCTGGAAAACCAGCTCATAAAGCACCACATGCCCAGGTACAACATCCTGTTGAAGGACGACAAGGGCTACCCCTTTATAAGGCTGGACAGGAAAAGCGACTACCCACGCTTTTCCATATCGGCAGAGCGGCACGACGACGGCGCCGCTTATTTCGGCCCCTACGGGGGCAGAGGCGTTTCAAAGATGCTCATAACTGAGATATCCAAGGCGCTTTTGCTGCCCACCTGCAGCAGGGTTTTCCCCAGGGACATAGGAAAAGCCCGGCCTTGCCTGGAGTACCACATCGGCGGCTGCGCCGGCTACTGCCTCGAGGGCGCTTCGCATGAGGAGTATCTGGAGGCCGTGGAAAGGGCCGTCATGATCCTTCAGGGGAAGACAGGCGGGCTCATCGGCTCCCTCCGTGAGGAGATGGAACAGGCGGCCGATGCGCTTATGTTCGAGCGGGCCGCCGTCCT
>JAFYCQ010000259.1 GCA_017539635.1 Oscillospiraceae bacterium | reverse complement strand
CAGTTGTCGGGAGTCATATAAATGGAACCGTTGACGGTGGGGGTAAACTGGACGCCGCATTTTCTGTCGAAAATGACATCATACACAGTGTCCGGGAATTCGCTGCTGAAAACTCTGTTCATTATCACGTTGCCCACGGCAATCTTGCCTAAGAAGGGCTCGTTGCCGGCCTCGGCGTTAATGATGCGGGACAGCCAATAGACGTCATCCTGGCTGTAAAACAGCTCGCCGGGCAAAATGGGGCCGTCCTCGCCGGAGGTTATGATTACAGCCGCGTCCTCGGCGTCCCAGGCGATGCTCGCGCCGAAGGCGGTGCACAGAGCTCTGACAGGCGCCATAAGCTTATCCTCTTTGAGCAGGAAGCCGTCCGGCACATAGATATACCTGCCGTTCGCTATCAGATAGGGTTTGTCGAGTGGAATGACCATCTCAAGTCCCTCTGCGGAAACGCGGACCTCGCCCGCCTTTCCGTCAAAGGCCACCTCGGTGGCCCCCAGCGCCATGCAGACACTTCTCACGGGAGCGTAGGTGGTGCCGTTATTAAGGAAAGCCAGATACTCGGTATCGGCTTCAACCCCGTCCACGATTATCTCTATCTCGGCCAGGGAATCCTCGGGGATATACTCACCGCCGGTCCTTTGGTTTATGACCGGCATCATCACAAAAAGCTCTTCCTTTACGTGTTCCTTCTTGTCATTCCTGTCGTCAGCTGCAGCAAGATCAAACCCGGCCATAGCGGTGGATGTGAGGGCGGAGATTATTAATACGACCGCCATCGCAGCGCAAAGCTTTCTTCGGAATGATACCATACGATCACCTCGCAGTTATTTTTCGCCGGCCTTCATACTCAGAAAAGCATTTATAAAGCCGTCGATGTCTCCGTCCATGACCGCGTTGATGTTGCCGTTTTCATAGCCTGTTCGGGCGTCCTTGGCCAGCGTATAAGGCATGAAAACGTAAGAGCGGATGGCGGAGCCGAAATCTATCTTCATCTGCACTCCCTTTATATCACTTATCTTCTCAAGGTGCTCCCTCTCTTTGATCTCGGCAAGCTTTGCCCGGAGCATATCCTTGCAATTTTCAAGATTCTGGAAATGGCTGCGCTCCACTTGGCTGGAGACCACGATGCCCGTGGGCAGGTGGGTCAGGCGCACGGCGGAGGACGTCTTGTTTACCTTCTGCCCTCCCGCGCCGGAGGAGCGGTAAACGTCCATTTTGATGTCCTCGTCCCGGAGCTCTATTTCCTTGCTGTCGGTAATCTCCGGCATGACCTCGACGGCGGCGAAGCTGGTCTGCCGCCTGCCGGAGGCGTCAAAGGGTGAAATGCGCACCAGGCGGTGTACCCCGTTCTCGCTTTTCAGGTAACCGTAGACGTTTTCGCCCTCTATCTTTATAGTGGCGGACTTTATGCCGGCTTCCTCACCGTCCTGGTAGTCCAGAATGGTATATTTGTAGCCGTGCCGTTCAGCCCAGCGGGTGTACATGCGGTAGAGCATGTCGGCCCAGTCCTGGGCCTCGGTGCCTCCGGCGCCGGGATGCAGCGTCAGAATGGCGTTGTTGGCGTCGTACTCGCCGGAGAGGAGCGTCGAGAGCCTGGTGCTCTCCAGATCATCCTCAAAGGATGCAAATTCCTCTTCAAGCTCCGGCAGGAGGGATTCGTCGTTTTCCTCAAGCGCCATCTGGCAGAGGGTCATCATATCCT
>JAFYCQ010000258.1 GCA_017539635.1 Oscillospiraceae bacterium | reverse complement strand
TGGTTCCGGCAGCCGTCATGTGGTCTGGGTCGAGGCTGTCGAAATCCTGGGCGACGCCGATGACAATTTCACCGTTCTTCGCCCGCTTCTCCGGTGTGTTGTCGCCGGTCTGCCCGCCGCTGCTGCAAGCAGCTAAAGTGGCAGCCAGCATCACAGCCGCGAGGAATGCCGCAAAGATTCTTTTTTTCATTTTTTCTCCTTTCATCACTGCTCAAATAATTTGAGTCAATGTGCCGCGCCGTAAGGCGCTAAATACTTCGGTACTGAGACCGGCGGTTATTATACTATGAAAAATGTAAAATAGCAAGCGTTATCAATAATTATTGACGCGCACCGGTCTCACCAGCCATTCAGACGGAATGCGCTTTGAAATGTTCCCGGCCTTATTGTTGATTTTTTGGAAAACGGATTGCCGCACCGGTATGTAACCCGGGCCGCAATAACGTGCATTGAAGGCGCCCGGTTTACAGCGACGGCACAGATATGTAACCGATAGATAAAAATGGCGGTTCCGGAGGCTTACGGCGCATAGATCGCACCGTTAGCCTCCGGAGCCGCAATAAAACTAAACACCGGGAGCTGCTCCAAGCTCCCGGTGTTCAAGAAAAATGAGGATAAAATGAAAAAAGTAACTGCCTTCTGATTGTTATATTATCCACTAAATATTAACAAAAAAACATCAAGATATTAAAAATGTTTTAAAAGCCAGAATATTTCCTGCTTTTTTTATGTCACCCTCGTCAATCAAACGCAAAGCCGAACCAGCCTGTTACATCGGGAGCTTTTTCTCTTCCCTGTTCCGGCAGGAACATGGCGAAGGGTCTGCCCTTTCCCGGGGTGCGGACAACGTACCTTTCAGCCTTCAGCGTCCCGGCGATCATTTCCGGCGGGACATTGCCGAGAGCTTCCTTAACAAGCGTCGTTTCGCCGTACCTTTCAGCGGCGAATATCCCGCCCTCGGTTTTGAAAAATCCTCCGCCCGCGCACAGCTTTTCCTGGTACTCTGCCGCCATGTCCGAAAAGCGGATATGGGGGATCCCGGAGAGGTGTTTTTCCCGGAGGGCGAAGTATTCCGCCTTCCCGATCTTCTCCGCCGCCTCCCCCGTTTTTTCCGGGCGCGGGTACTCTTTTTCATCGGTAAAAAAGCAGGTCTCAAAGCCGCAGACTCTCTCGTAATAGCCGAAAAGCCCGGCCTCGGCCGGGCAGATTACCACCGTCCCCTCCTCCCTCGCCTTAAAAGACGCCAGGCGGGAAACGGCGGCGGCATATCCCCGGCTCCGGTGTTCCGGCAGGGTGGCTACGGCATAGATATAGGAGCATTTCTCCCCCGTCCCGTTGGGGCATATAAGCTCACCTATGCGGGGGAAAAGGGCCATGGAGACGATGCTGCCCCCTTCTTGCGCCACGGCGGCTCTGCCGGGAGCATACAGCCGGTCGAGAAAGGCTTTAATATACTCCTCCCCGTCGCCGAAAACGGCGCTCCACACCCTTATGATCCCGGCCTCATCCCCGGGCCGTGACAGCCTTATTTTCACATCTCCCATAGGGCGGTATATTTCTCCTCCAGAAACTCGGGGAAATAGGACTCCTTGGCCTTGCGCAGGCCCTCCAGCCCCAGATCCTCCTCCCGGTTTATGTAAACTATTTCCGGGTGGTTCTCCAAAATCCGCTTTGCGTTCTCCCTGTTTATGATGGCGTAGGCTCCCTGGATATCGGGGAAGGCCTTTTCAAAATGGAGCACGTAGGTGTCCTGCGTCAGCACCTCTCCTAAGGTGTAGGCGATGACCCGGCCGCCGGAGCGGATAAGTCCCCCCTCCAGCCCCAGGGCGTCGAAATTGCCGAAGGTCCGGGCCAGGGCCGCGCGCTCGCCCTTATACTCCCGGTGCTTTTCCCGGTAGTTCTGCTCCAGCCATGCCCTGGTCATGGCCACCACCTCCCGGAGGTTTTCCCGGGTCACCGGCTCGTAGCTCCAGTCGTTCTGCTCCACAAAGCGGTTTATGTGGTTGCGTTTGGCGTGGAGCTTTTTCCCGGCCAGGGTGGCCAGCTTTTCCGCCGAATAGACGTAGTCCGATTCGTCCCGGTCAAAGGTGAATTCAAGTCCGGGGTAAAGCTCCCTGAGCACCGGCAGCATGTCCTTCGGTATGCCGCGCATGGAAAGGGGGAAGCCCAGGCGCCGGGAATCTTCCCGCAGCGCCTCTATGACAGGACGGAGCTCGCCTTTTCCCAGGGGAAAAGAATAGCGGGGCGTGTTCCCTTTAAGACGGGTGACGAGCCTGTCTCCGGTGACGCCGAACTCCATTCCGTAATAATCCTGCCAGACGAACATGCTGGTAAAGCAGTATTCGTCACATCTAAAGCCGGAGGCGGAGGCATACTCCGTAATGAGCTCCCGGTCCCCCAGCTCCACTTTTTTGAATTTAATCTCTGCCATAAAAGGTCTCTTCCTTGGTTTCAGTCGTATGTATGGTCGCAGGTGGCCTCGATCTGCCGCTTCAGCTCCTTGAGGTCCAGGAAGGTGTCCGGCTTTTTCGAGGGATCCCGCAGAAGCGCCGCCGGGTGGTAGATGGCCATGAATTTTATGCCGTTTTTGTCGTACCACACCCCGTGCTCCTTCGTTATCTTGAAGTCGGCGCGGATTATCTTCGCGGCAGCGATGCGCCCGAGGCAGACCACTATTTTCGGGCGCAAAAGGGCGAACTGGGCCCGGAGGTAGCCTATGCAGGCGTCCTGCTCCGACTGCAGCGGGTCCCGGTTCTTCGGCGGGCGGCACTTGACGATATTGGCGATATATACGTTCTTATTCCTGTCCAGGTCTATTATGGCCAGCATGGTGTCAAGCAGCTTTCCGGCCCTGCCCACGAAGGGCTCGCCCTGTTTATCCTCGCTCTCCCCCGGCCCCTCGCCGACGAAAAGCACCTCCGCATCCCTGTTTCCGACGCCGAAAACCACGTTCGTCCGGGTCTTGCACAGCTCGCATTTAGTGCAGCCGAGACAGGTTTTTTCCAGTTCATCCCACGTCATGATAAAGCCCACCAATTCAATAGTTTATTTGATTGTACCACAAACCGCAAAAAATTTAAAGCCGTTCGGCGTTATTTTCTAAGCACGTTGGCGGAGACCTCCGAGAAGGCCTTTGCCGCCTCCATGTCGCAGGATGGGCGTCGGGAAATGTCGCACAGGGACAGCATGCCCACCACCTTGCCCTCCTTTACAACAGGCAGGCGGCGCACGCGGCTTTTCCCCATCTTCCCCGCCGCCTCGGAAACCTCTTCCCCAGGGGTGACGGAGGTTACGGCCCTGGTCATTATCTCGCTTATCGGGGTGGTCTCCGGGTCGGTGCCCTGGGAGACGCAGCGCAGCACTATGTCTCTGTCCGTGACGATGCCCCGCAGTCTGCCGTTCGGCGCGCAGACCGGCAGGCTCCCCACGTTGTAGGCCGCCATAAGCCGGGAGGCATGGGAGACGGACTCCTCCGGCGCGCAGGATATGACGCTTCTGTTCATGATTTCGGCAACGAGCATAAATATTCTCCCTTCATTCGTTTTATGCTCCTATTATCGCCGGAAAGGGTACTGGATTATACACGGTGGGTATGTTACAATACGATCGAGGTGAAAAAAGGTGACCCACGAGGATTACATGAGACAGGCCCTTTTGCTGGCAAACGAGGCGGCGGAGGAGGGGGAGACCCCCGTTGGCTGCGTCATAGCCGACCCGGAGGGCAATATAATAGGCCGGGGCCGCAACCGGCGGGAGGAAAAACAGCTTTCCACCGCCCACGCGGAGATAGAGGCCATCGAGGAGGCCTGCCGGGCAAAAAACAGCTGGCGGCTTTCCGGCTGCTCTCTTTACGTCACTCTGGAGCCCTGTCCCATGTGCGCCGGGGCCATAATGAACTCCCGGCTCTCCCACGTCTATTACGGGGCAAAGGAGGAGCAGAGCGGCTCCTGCGGCAGCGTCATAAATCTCTTCATGGAAAACTACGGCGTACAGACCGCCATAACCGGCGGCATCCTGGGGTGCGAGTGCGGAAAGCTCCTGTCGGATTTCTTCCGGGGGTTAAGGCGGGGCGTTGACAAAGACTCCTGCCTGCAATAAATTATAAGCGGCCTTTTAGGAGGCCACTTAAAGGGGTGCTTCCTTTAGCGGCGGCGGTTTGGCTACATATCCCCGAAAGGGGGTGTTGGCTTGCGGATTACGTTACATATCGGGCGTTTCACCGTTACAATAATCGTAAAAAGCAGAAACCGCCACTCTGGCAAGTGACGGTTTCTCTGTTCTTTTAGAAAAACTTTCATTTTGTAAGAGCTAAACCGCTGACCGCGGCGCCCCTTCTGCTTTCATTATATTCAATTATGCCGTTTTGTCAAGCGGGCAGTATTCATTGAAGCATGAATAAATGAAAATCCCCCTCCCCGCTTGACTTATCACCTCCCGGCGTGTATTTTAGATTTAAATAAATGTAATATTCCGGAGAAAAAAATGAGAATAGTAATAAAAATCGGCACCTCGACCCTCACCCATCAGACCGGACGGCTGAACATCCGCCAGACGGAGGAGCTGTGCAGGGCCATGAGCGACCTTAAAAACGCCGGTCACGAGGTCATCCTCGTCTCCTCCGGCGCCATCGGCATGGGCGTGGGGAAGCTGAACCTCCCAGGCAGGCCCTCGGACATGCCCACGAAGCAGGCCGCCGCCGCTGTGGGACAGTGCGAGCTGATGTACACCTACGACAGGCTTTTCGGCGCCTACAACCACACTGTGGCCCAGGTGCTGCTTACTGCCGAAGACGTGCGGGAGCCCCATCGCAGCGCCAACCTCCGCACCACCCTGAAAAGGCTGCTGGAATTAGGGGCCCTGCCGGTAATAAATGAAAACGACGCGGTCGCCACCGATGAGATAGGCGTCCACACCACCATAGGGGAGAACGACTCTCTCTCCGCCATCGTGGCGGTGCTGGTGGACGCGGATCTGCTGGTGCTGCTGTCCGACATCGACGGGCTTTACACGAAAGACCCCCACGTATATCCCGACGCGGAGCTGATTTCCGTCGTGGAGGAGATCACGCCGGAGATAAAGGACCTGGCGGGAGAAAAGGGCTCGCCCCTGGCCTCCGGCGGCATGAGCACAAAGCTCTCGGCGGCCGAGATCGCCACAAACGCGGGGACCGACATGATAATAACAAACGGCTCCCGCCCCGGCTGCCTTTACGATATTGCGGAGGGCAAGGGAGTGGGCACCCGCTTTCTCGGGAAAAGGAGGAAATAAACCATGACTACACTTGAAATGCTGAAAAAGGCCAAGGCCGTCTGTCCGGAAATGGCCTTTCTGACCACCCAGCAGAAGAACAAAGCTCTGAACAACATAGCGGACGCCATAATCGCCTCCGCCGACGAGATCCTGGCAGCCAACGCTCTGGACATGGCCGAGGCCGTGGGCACCATGTCCGAGGTCATGCTGGACAGGCTGGAGCTCAACATGTCCCGGCTGGAGGGCATGGCAAAGGGCGTCCGTGAAGTTGCGGAGCTGCCCGACCCCACGGGGAGGGTCATCCGCAGGACGGAGCGGCCCGGCGGCCTCGTGATCGACAAAGTGGCCGTACCCATGGGCGTGGTGTCCATAATCTACGAAAGCCGCCCCAACGTCACCTCCGACGCGGCAGCGCTGTGCCTTAAATCCGGAAACGTCTGCGTGCTGCGCTCGGGCAAGGCCGCCTTCCGCTCGGCAAACGCCATTACCGAAGCCATGAGGCGGGGCGTAAAGGCCGCGGGGCTTCCCGAGGAGTCCATTAACCTGGTCCAGGACACCTCCCACGAAAGCGCCAATGAGCTCATGCGGGCCGTGGGGCTGGTCGATCTGCTCATCCCCAGAGGCGGCGCCGGACTCATCAGGAACGTGACCGAAAATGCCAAGGTCCCCTGTATAAAGACCGGCACCGGGATATGCCACATTTACGTGGACAAGGACGCAGATCTCAACATGGCCCTGAACATAATCGAAAACGCCAAGACCAGCCGCCCCTCCGTCTGCAACGCGGAGGAGGTCTGCCTCGTCCATGAGGCGATTGCGGAAAAGTTCCTGCCCATGCTGCGCCAGAAGCTCACCGGCGAGCAGATACTGAAGGGCGGCCATCCGGTGGAAACGCGGCTGGACAGCGCCGCCGCCGCCATAATAGACGGCGTGCCGGCGGGAGAAAAGGACTTCGACACGGAGTTTTTGGACTACATCCTGGCTATCAAGATAGTCTCCGACGTTAAAGAGGCGGTGCGCCATATAGCCCTCCACTCCACGGGCCACAGCGACGGCATCGTCACCAACAACAAAGAGGCGGCGGACTACTTCGCCGCGGCGGTGGACTCGGCGGCGGTATATATAAACGCCTCCACCCGCTTTACAGACGGCGGTGAGTTCGGCTTGGGCTGCGAAATGGGCATATCCACCCAGAAGCTCCACGCCCGGGGCCCCATGGGTCTGGAAGAGCTCTGCACATACAAATACGTGGTCCGGGGAAACGGAAACGTAAGATAAGGAGAGTATTATGAATAACAAGATAGGTTTTATAGGCGTCGGCAACATGGGCGGCGCCCTTGCGCGGGCAGTAGCCGCCGCCGTCGGCGGTGAAAGGCTCGTTATCAGCGACATGGACACGGAAAAGACGGCGAAAATGTCAGAAGAGCTGGGCTGCTCTATTGCCACCGCCGCCGAGGTGACGAAAACCTGCCGCTACATCTTCCTTGGTCTTAAACCCCAGGTGATGCCCCTTGTCCTGGAGGAACTGAAGCCGGTACTGGCCGCCAGAGAGGACCGCTTCGTCCTGGTCACCATGGCGGCAGGAATGGCAATAGCCCGGATCTCCGAGCTGGCGGGGGACAAATACCCCACCATCCGCATCATGCCCAATATGCCCGCCGCCGTAGGCGCCGGCATGATCCTTTTCTCCTGCTGCCCCATAATAACGAAAGAGGAGAAGGCGGAATTTCTGGAGATGATGTCCCATTCCGGGGAGCTGCAGGAGCTCAGCGAGGGGCTCATAGACGCCGGCTGCGCCCTTTCCGGCTGCGGCCCGGCCTTCGCCTTCATGTTCATCGAGGCGCTGGCGGACGGCGGCGTACGATGCGGCCTGCCGAGGCCCGCTGCCATGAAGCTTGCGGCCCAGACGCTTTTCGGCTCGGCCAAAATGGTGATGGAGGACGGCCGGCACCCGGGCGAGCTCAAAGACGCCGTCTGCTCTCCCGGAGGCACCACCATAGAGGGCGTGGCGGCTCTGGAAAAGGCCGGCTTCCGCGGCGCGGCCATGAACGCCGTCATTGCCGCCTACGAAAAGACCGTCAACATCGGCAAATAAAAGGAAATGCGTTCCTGACGGCATAAAACGGCATTTTTGACTAATAATCCTTCAAAAACGGGCTGCCGCTGCTTGCGGCAGCCCGTTTTCGGCCTCCTGTTACTTGACATTCGGGTCGTTTTCTGTCATAATGTTACTACTTATGTAAACAAATCAGCGACGTTTGGTGGTGTACTATGCTGCATAAAAAACGTATAATAGCGGCCGTTCTGGCGGTGCTCATGGCTGTGGGCTGTTTTGTCTTGTCACCCATGCCGGACGCCAAAGCCATAACCAAGGCCACGATAGACAATCTGAAAGATCAGGCCAAAAACATACAGTCCGAAATAGGCAGCTACCGCTCCAAGATAGAGGAACTTAAGCTGGAAGGCAAAAAGACCTTCGCCCAGAAGGAGCTCTATGACGAGCAGTGTGAGCTCATGGAGGAACAGATCCGCCTCACTGAGGAGCAGATAGCCCTTTATGAAGAGCTCGTGGTCGAGGCCCAGCAGGAATACGACGACGCCGTGGCGGCGGAGGAGGCTCAGTATGAGCTGATGTGTGAGCGCATCCGGGCCATGGAGGAGCGGGGCACCATTTCTTACATGGAGATAGTCTTCAACGCCAGCTCCTTTGCCGACCTCTTGGGCAGGATCGACTTCATCGACGAGGTCATGCAGTCGGACGAGAGCGTAATAATCGAATGGCAGGAAAAGCAGGCCGAAACGATAGCCCGGCAGCAGGAGCTGCAGGAGGCCATTGAGGAGACAAACGCGGTCAAGGCAGACCTTGAAGCCCAGAAGGCCGAGCTTGAGGAGCTGCGGGACGCCGCGGCTGCCCTCATGGCGGAGATCGAGGCCGACACCGAGGAATACCAGAAGCTCGTGGCCCAGAGAGAGGCCGACGAAAAGGCGCTTCAGGAACAGATAAAGAAGGCAGAGGCGGAATACGCCGAGCAGATAAGAAAAGAGCGGGAAGCCGCCGCAGCGGCAGCCGCGGCAGCCGCCAGAAACAACAGCTCCGGCTCAAGCTCAAGCTCAGGCTCAAGCTCCTCCTCCGGCAGCGGCAACAGCGCCAACGGCATAAGCCTTGCCTGGCCGGTGGGCAGCAGGAACATAACCTCCGGCTTCGGCCCCCGTTCCTCCTCCTCCACAAACGGAGTGGGCAGCACCTATCACATGGGCATAGACATCGGCAGCGTGGGCTACACCACCCCCGTGGGAGCCGCGGCATCCGGAGTCGTGACCATAGCCACCAGATCCGGCGGAGCGGGCAACTACGTGGCGGTCAGCCACGGCAACGGCGTAACCACCCTGTATATGCACCTGTCCTCCATAAGCGTATCCGTGGGCGACAGCGTCTCCCAGGGCACCACCCTCGGCATTACCGGCAGCACCGGCAACTCCACCGGCCCCCACCTGCACTTCGCCGTGCAGATCGACGGCTCGTATGTGAATCCGATGAACTATCTGCCGTAAAAAGTCAAAACAATATCAAAAACCCGCCTCCTGAAGCGTGTTCAGAGGGCGGGATATTTTTGCGCAAAGCAACATGCCCGAAAACCCGTCATTCCGAGCCAGTCAGCAGACCGGCGCGGGAATCCGTCTTTTCCTAAAAGGCATACGGATCGAGAGGCCCTCAAGGGGCCTCTCAATTACGTGTTTGTCCGCGTTTTGCGGCGCGTCTTGGCGCACCTTTTTTTACTTAAACCTTAAGCGCGTTACGCCATCTGCTTCCAGAGGAAGTAGACCACGTCCGAACGGGGGCAGCTTCCCTTTGCCGTTATCGTCAGGCCGGAGGTCAGGCCCTTGTCCTTCGCCCAGTTCAGGGCCTTGCCGGACCAGTCGCCGGAGGTGTCGCCGCCGGCGGCACGGCACATGAAGGTCAGCATCTGGTTGTACGCCAGGGTGCCGTTCAGGTCGTACATGTCGTCGCCGACGCCGTTGGTGATGCCCTTTTCCGCCGCCCAGAGAACGGCTTTGTAGTACCAGGCAGAGGGGTCGGTAACGTCCTTGAAGGGTGAATCCATGTCCTCCGGCTCGGGGCAGTTTGCCGCCCGCCAGAGGAAGGTCACGGCCTGGGCCCGGGTGACTGTGCCGGAGGGTCCGAACTTGCCGTCACCAATGCCGTTGGTTATCTGGGGGTCGTGGCTGACCGCCCACTTCACCGCCTCGGCGTAATAGGCGTCTGCCGGAACGTCAGAGAAGGCGCCGGAGGATGCGGGCGCGGCGGACGCGGGGCCGAGGGATTCGAATTTGAAGTCGTTTTTCTCCGCCCACTGCTGGGCGCAGGTGCCGTCGTAGCCCTGGATGGTGGCCGTTCCTCCCGGCATCGACTCGTCATCAGACACTACCGTCCAGCCGTAGAAAGCCTTGGCCCCTATCTCCGTCACAGCGGGGCCTATGGTGATGGTCCGGTCCGTGAAATCCTTGGGCCTGTAAGGTATATCCTCGAATACGCCTCCCCAGCCGTCGTGATTGATCCAGGTCGCGCCTAATGGAAATTCGTCGTTATGGAACGCCTGCTTGCCGATGGTGACAACGCTGTCGGGGATGACAAGATCGCCGGGCAGCCAGGTGTCATAAAACGCGGTTTTCTCGATATTTTTTACATTCTTGCCAAAATTAAGTGTGCGCAGCTCGAAGCACTCCGAAAAACAGCTTTCCGGTATCGTCGTGACGCCGTCCCCGATGGTGACACGTTCCAGATTTATACAGTAGGCAAAGGCGTTTTTTCCGATCTCCTTCACACTGTCGGGGATGACTACCTCAGACAGATACCAATCCACCTGGGAGCCCTCTTCCCCTCCGGCGACATCCCCCGTACCGCTCAGCGCGTAGGGGGCTATCTTATTGACGCCGTCGGGGATGACGAGGACGCCGTCGTCTTCTTTCTTGTCATAGGCCGCATAGGCCCCGATGAGCACGTTATTGACCACTGCCGCGCCCTTGTTTTCAGCCGCCAGTTTACGTATCCATGGCGAGTTCCAGAACGGGCTCGAGCCAAAATCCCTCATATTCGGAGGGACCGTCACATCCGCCAGAGCGGTACAATTGTTAAAATTGTTTATCATGCTGCTGAGGTCCGTCGGCCCCGCAAAGGTGACAGACTCCAGACTTATGCAGTTGTCAAAGGACATATAATCAATGGACTCCAGAGCGGCCGGGAACGAGACCGTTTTCAGCGCCCCGCAGCTCCAGAAGCAGCCATTTCCGATGCTCTTCAGGGTGGAGGGGAAGGACACGGTCTCCAGCACCGCGTATATGGGAACCGAGTTGGAAGTCGAAACGAGCATACCTGAGAAGGCATCATCGGCAACCTCGGTGACGCCCTCGCCTATGACCACGCGCTTTATCTGGGCTTCGAGGGGGTCCCAGGGGTAGAGCTCCCGCCCGCAGTTTGCCATTTTACCGTCGCCCGTGCCGTTGTCGATGGTCAGGGTCCCCGTGTCCGGGTCGAAGTCCCAGATCAGGTATTCCTGCCTGCCGAAGGTGGTGGTTTCCGTGTAAAGCCGGCCCCCGTCCAGCACCTCGACAGTTTCATCAAAGACACTGCCGTTCATCTTGAAGCGATAGGTAAACCCGCCGTGGAAAAACCCGCTCTCGTATACGAAGTTCACATCTGACTCGATGGGATCGCTGGCGTAAACCGTACCCAGACCCTTCAGGGTATAGACCCCGTCCTCCGGCGGGGTGAAGGAGAAGTACGCGTCGGTTCCCGCGGGGATGGTCACGGTCTCGCCCACCTTCAGCGGGATGGGGTCGTCCTTTGTGCCGGAAGCGGCGAAAGCCGCGGTCGGCAGCAGCGCCGAGAGCATCAGAGCGCAGAGCATAATCGCTAATAATCTCTTTTTCATAGAAACCTCCCTGCCATAAGGCTGTAATATTTATATATCTCTGTTATACCATATTTCTGGCTTTTTTCAATAGGTCTCCATGCTTTTATCCGGTTTTGACAGTCTCCGACGGCAGCGCCGTATAATAAGCAGTCCGGGCGCAAAGGAAAACGCCCGAAATCCTGTCATTCCGAGCCAGTCAGCAGACTGGCGTGGGAATCCGTCTCCTGCTGGTGGGGCATTACGGATTGCCGCGTCGCTTTGCTCCTCGCAATGACGAGGGGTGAAGGAAGCTGACGGATCGCCGCGGCCCCTAAAGGGGCCTTTCAATGACAGAGCGGGGAGGGCGCGGCGCGCTCTGTTTATCTTTTCAGTTCACCGCCCTTTCCTTCGGTATCCTTATAGTCAGCACTATGTCCTTTTCCGTCTCTTTTCTGCTGCTCTCGGCGGCTATGCCGGAGCGCTTCATCACGTCCATGCCCCGGGAGACGGAATTGAGAAACAGCCGCACGTCGCTTAATACTATTACCGGCTTTTTCTTTTCCCCGGCCAGAAGGCTGTCTATGTACTCCTCGGTTTTCGCCACGTTCAGCCGCTTTTTTACTATCTCGGACAGGGCCTTTTCCCTTGCCTCGTTGTCACCGAGCCTCAGTAAGGCCCGGGCGTGCCACTCTGTAAGCCCCGTCTGGCGGATGACGTACAGCATGTCCCCCGGCAGCTTCAATATGCGCAGCTTGTTTGCCACGGCGGACTGGGAGCGGCCTATCCTCCGTGCGGCCTCGTCCTGGGAAAGACCGAAGACTCGAATGAGCTTCTCTATGGCCTCCGCTTCTTCTATGAAATCCAGATCCCGGCGGTGGATGTTCTCCACCAGCGACATGGAGGCCGATTCCGAGGTGTTCACGTCCAGCACGACGCAGGGCACCGTCTTGAGCCCCGCCATTTTCGCCGCCCGAAGCCTTCTCTCCCCGGAGACGAGCTCGTAGCCCCGGCCCCTTTTACGCACTGTGAGGGGCTGCAGGACTCCGTAGCGCATTATGCTGGCCGCAAGTTCCCGCAGGGCCTCCTGGTCGAACTGACGCCGGGGCTGGGTGGGGTTGGGCAGCACCTCGTTTGCGGGCAGGTGGACTATCCTGTTGGTCGTGATATATCGTCCGTCTTTTGTGTTCTGCATCGTCTTTCAACTCCTTTATACAGGATGTTGTGTTTTCTGCCGAAATAATATCACTAAATATAGTGCAAAACAGGGCGGAAAATGTTTTTTGGAAATATTTTACGGCGCTTTCAGGCTGAAAAAATACATAATCAACGCCCGGCAGCCGACTATTCAGAAAAAACAAGTCACCCCTCTTGACAAACAAACGGTTGTTCAACTATAATATGTATATCATTTGAACAACCGTTCAACCGAAAGGAGACCTCCCCTTGCCCGACATTCAGGAAAGCGTATGCGCGGTCATACATAAGGATATAGTTGACGAGGTGAAGGAAAGCATACCCCGGGAGGATGAGACGTCCAGGCTGGCTTCGTTTTTCAAGGTCTTCGGAGACGAGACCCGGCTCAAAATACTCTGGGCCATCGACCGGCACGAAATGTGCGTCTGCGACCTGGCGGCACTTCTCGGCATGACGAAGTCCGCCGTCTCCCACCAGCTCCGGTTATTGCGGGAGGAAAACCTTGTCAGGACGCGGCGGGACGGCAAGGTCATTTTCTATCAGCTCTCCGACAGCCACGTCACCCAGGTGTTTGAAAAGTCGGTGGAACACATTGAAGAAAAATGACGGCCATGAGCACGGGCCCCATCTCCACGAGCACGTGCATCACCACGAATCCGACAAGAGCATTTTAACTGCCTTCCTGCTGAATTTCTGCTTTGTGATCATCGAGATAATCGGCGGCCTGCTGACAAACAGCATCGCGATCCTCTCAGACGCCGTCCACGACCTGGGCGACTGCGCCGCCATCGGCTGCGCCTACGCCATGGAGCGGGTTTCAAAGCGCAAGGCCGACGACAAATATACCTACGGCTACAGGCGCTATTCCCTGGTCTCCGCCCTCGTTACGGCGGTCATTCTGGTCGCGGGCAGCGCCCTTGTCATCTATTCCTCAATCCGGCGCATGTCGGCGCCCCAGGAGGTGCGGGCCCCGGGCATGCTGATAATCGCCGTATTGGGCATAGTGGTAAACGGCGCCGCGGTTTTGAAGACCTCCCACGGCCGCGGGGCCAACGAGCGGGTCATCAGCCTCCACATGCTGGAGGACGTATTGGGCTGGGCGGCGGTGCTGGTGGGCAGCATACTGATTTGGGTAACCGGCTGGCCGATAATTGACCCCATCCTCTCAATCTGCGTGGCGGCTTACATACTCTGGTTTGCCTTTGCAAATATAAAAAGCATCATGCTGGTGCTCCTGGAGCGGGCACCCGCGGGATTTGACACCGGGGAATACCGGAAGGCCCTGGAAAAGGCCGACAAGGTGGCGGATATCCACCACCTCCACGTCTGGAGCCTGGACGGCGAGGCCCCCATGGCCACGGTCCACGCCGTATTAAAGGAGGGCGTCCCGGCGGAGGAAGCCGACAGTGTCCGCCGGAATCTGGCGGAGATAAGCGAGAGCTTCGGCGTCCGCCACATGACGGTGCAGATAGAGTCCGGCTCACCCTGCGGCGAGGACGAGTGCCGCATAGAGGAGCACTCCGGCGAGGAGGGGCACCACCACCATCATCACCACCATTGATTTAAATGCTTTACTTTTGGAAAAAATCGTGGTATCATACTCTTCGTTCAAGTCATGCGCCCGTAGCTCAGCTGGATAGAGTGTCAGACTCCGACTCTGAAGGTCGTGCGTTCGAATCGCATCGGGCGTACCAGAAATCGGCAAATTTCGATAAGAAATCTGCCGATTTTCTTTTTCATAAAAAAGAGTTGTATTCTGTACATAATTCTGCTATAATAACGAGCAGAAGGGAAGGTGCATATTATGCCGCAAATCAGACCTATCACCGACATGCGGAATACTACGGAAATCTCAAACCTTTGCCATGCAAAGCGGGAGCCGATTTTTATCACTAAGAACGGTTATGGCGATATGGTAGTCATGAGTATGGAAACCTATGACGAGCTGTTGGAAACTGCGGCGACAGACGCTGCCATTGCCGAAGCAGAGGCGGAGTTTGCCAAAAGCGGAAAACTCTATGATGCCCGCGAGGAGCTCCGGGCGTTAAGGAGAAAATACCTTGGATAACTATCAGATCAAGCTGACGACCAGGGCGCGGCGGGATCTGGATGGTATCTATGCGTATATTGCCGGTACTTTTCTTGAGCCGGGTACGGCAATTAATATGATCGAAGCGCTGGAGGAAGGGATCATCTCACTGGAGTCCATGCCGTATCGCTGCCCGGAGCGGAAGCGCGGGATCTTTGCAAATCAGGGCTATCGTCAGCTGTTCGTCAAGAATTATTCGGTTGTCTTCCGTGTTGATGAATCATCCAAAAGCGTGATTGTTGTGACTGTCAGATACTCGGCCAGCGAATTTTGAAGCAATATTCTAAATATATCAGGGGCTGCAGCGATTTTTCATTTCGCTGCAGCCCCTTTTTTGTTTTTGTCTCTGTTATTACTGTTTCCTTTGTATCATCTTCACGCTGCCGCCGGTGGTCGTAATCAGGGGCACCTGCTCCAGGATGACCGAGGAGTTGTCCAGGCCGTACCAGCGGGCCCGGGAGCCGGCCAGACGGCGGATCGCGTATTTCGTCCTTATGATTATTTCATCCAATGTTGAGAGCTCCGTCTTGGCGGTGACGGATTTTCTTATGATGCAGAATTTGAAGGTACCCACGGTGGAGGGGCCGTAGATCGAGAATTTCTTCTTCTGGACAGGCAGCGACCCGTCGTCCTGGAGCTGCTTTACTATCTGCCGCAGATAGACGTTCACCCGCTGGCCGCACTTGAAGCCCAGGTTCAGCCGCACGCGGAAGATGAAGTCCGTGCCGTAGGTCTCCACCTCGTAGTTCGCGGCGTCCGGCTCGCTTAACACATTCACGCTCAGGAACCAGTAGGCGTCGGCCCGTTTGAGGTCCTTGTCCAGTATGGAGTAGAGGATGTCCCTGTCCATGTTGCCGTCTTTGTTGGGAGCTTCGAGGAACACCAGGTTGTTTGCCAAAAGGGGCTCCGACTCGTCATTGTGTAGGCCCTTTAAGTTGGGGATGTACTTTTCAAAGGGCAGCCGGGTGCTGTACTTGTGCTCTATCCAGGTGCCGCGGTACCAGATTATCATAATGGCCAGCAGCAGCAGGGTGAGTATTACGGTCACGTAGCCGCCGTGGGCGAATTTGCCCAGGCTGGAAATGAAGAACACCGCCTCGATGGCTCCGAACACCACCAGCACCACAACGGCAAGCCCCGGCAGCTTTTTGAGCTTCGCCAGGTATGTTGTTATAAGCAGCGTCGTCATCAGCATGGTGACGGTTATGGCCAGGCCGTAGGCCGACTCCAT
>JAFYCQ010000257.1 GCA_017539635.1 Oscillospiraceae bacterium | reverse complement strand
CGCCTCGCCGCCATGGCCATGACGGCCTGCGCGTGACCTGTATCCGCACCGCCCACTCAAGGCAGGCTACTCTGCACACAGCGTCAGGCGGTACCAGCCCGCTTTCGCACCGCATTACAGGTTCAAGCCCGGGCCGTACACCGGCGATTTACCCCAATGGGAGTCCGCGCGATGCACAGAACCGGGTCTCCACTCCGCCAGGGATTCGATCACTCCATGCCATTGGAGGACGCCCGGACGGAGCAAGCTTAAGGCGAGGGGAGTCGAGCCCCTGTCGGTTTTTACTGCATAGCACCCGTGAGCTGTCAATATTCGGATGATTTTTGTTCCGGCTCGGGTTGGTTGGGCTGGCGCCCACCAATCGAGACGGGGCAAAAAGCGCCGAACAGGGGCGCTCACGGGCGGCAGGGTCTCAACTCCCCTCGCCTTAAGTGCTTCCTCCCAGCACCCACCCCAAACTGGCATTTGAGGCAGGCACCACAAGTTTCATAGATATGCCCTTCAAAGGATTTTTAGGCCCTTCCTGGTAGATGGTTGTTCTGACTAGGATACTGCGCCGCTGTCCCGGTCACGTCATAAAGACATGACCGGGACATTCATTATACAAGATTAATATTCATAATTCAATATTAATATTAAAAATATTCATTTTTCTCTTCCGGCCAGCATGTCGGCCAGTTCACACAGAAATCCAGGATCTGAAAAAGTGTCCTTTACCGCCCTCTTCGCTTTCTCCGTCTCCAGGGCTATCCTCCGGCGGCACTCCTCTGCGCCCAGGAGGGAGACGAAGGTGTTTTTGCCGTTTTTGGCGTCGGCGCCCACGGATTTTCCCAGCGCCTCCGGGGTGGAGCTGATGTCCAGAAGGTCGTCCCGAAGCTGGAAGGCCAGCCCCACGGCGTCGGCGTAAGCCGAGGCGGCGTCAAGCTGCGCATCGCTGCCGCTGCCGGCTATGACTCCCATCCGGGCGGCGGCCCTTATGAGCGCCGCAGTTTTGCGGACGTGAATGGCCTCCACATCCTCCCTGGAAAGCGTCTTGTTCTCCCCGTCCATGTCCAGAAACTGCCCGCCGCACATGCCCAGATACCCGGCTGCCTCAGAAAGCTCCCGCCCGGCGGACACCAGGGCCTTATCCGGCAGGCCTGCCGACAGCACCTCGCCGAAGGCGGCGGTGAGCAGCGAGTCTCCCGCCAGCACGGCCGTCCACTCCCCGAACACCACGTGGTTCGTGGGTTTTCCTCTTCTCAGGGTGTCGTCGTCCATGCAGGGCAGGTCGTCGTGAATCAGCGAATAAGTATGCAGCATCTCAAGGCCGCAGGCAAAGCTAAGGGCGTCCTCCGCCCTTCCGCCGCAGGCCTCGCAGAAGCTCATGGCTATAACTGGCCTCACTCTCTTGCCCCCGGCCAGAAGGCTGTAGCGCATGGATTCAAGAAGCGTTTTCTGCGGCACGCTCTCCGTAAAGCGGAAACTGAGCGTGTTCTCGGCCAGGCTTTTCAGCTCCTCATAGCGCTTTTCAAAATCAGTCACCGTCATCGCCGCCCTTCGCTTCCGTAAACGGCAGCTCCACAGGCTCGCCGTTTTCTCCCTTTTTGAGCTTGACTACCTTCTGCTCCGCCTCGTCCAAAATCTTTGAGCAGGCGGCCACCAGCCCCGTCCCCTCCTCAAAGAGGGCGAGGGATTCCTCCAGGGGCGCGGTGCCGTTTTCCAGCGTTTTAACTATCTCGTCCAGCCGCCCCATGGACTGCTCAAAGCTCATTTTCTTTTTTGTTGCCATTATCGTTCCTCCGTTACAACGCAGCTTATTTCGTCCTCTTTGAGCCTCAGCCTGAGCCTGTCGCCTGGAGATACCTCCCCGGCGCTCCGCAGGACGTTTCCGTCCTCCTTTTTCGCTATCGCGTAGCCCCGGCCGAGCACCTTTAAGGGGCTTAAGGCGTCAAGCTTTGAGGACAGGGCGATCAAATCCCGTTTAGCCCTCTCGGTCTTCAACGACGCGGCCCCGGCGAGGGCGTCGGATAATCTGTCCAGCGTCTCTCTTTTGGCGTCCACGTACTCCATGGGGTCCTTCAGGACCCTCCTGTCGGCAATGGCCTCCAGCGCCCGCTTTTCCCGGGTCAGTCTGCTTTCCGTCACGCTTAAAAGCCTTGCCCGCTTTCCGGCGAGCTCCATAAGGAGCTCCCGCCTGTCCGGGACGCAGATCTCCGCGGCGTTGGAGGGTGTGGAGGCGCGCACGTCCGCCACGAAATCGGAGATCGTAACATCCGGCTCATGGCCCACGGCGGAGATGACGGGTATCTCCGACTCGTATATCGCCACGGCCACCCTTTTGTCGTTGAAGGCCCAAAGATCCTCCAGAGACCCGCCGCCCCGTCCCGTTATTATTACGT
>JAFYCQ010000256.1 GCA_017539635.1 Oscillospiraceae bacterium | reverse complement strand
CGGGTGGCGGGAGTAGGTTATCTCCCATCTTATAAGGATAACGCAGGCCACGAAAAACAGGCTCCAGCTGAAAAAGCTCTTTATGAACAGCATGGGAGTGTACATCATAAAATGTCCCCAGTCGAAGATGCGGCAGTCCACGCAGCAGCGGTTTTTCATAATGTACTTCTGGAAGGGGCAGAATATGACCATGCAGACTGTGTCTGACAGATAGTAGAAAATAGTGATGAGCAGCAGCTCCTCGTCCTTCAGAATACCTATCAGATACAAAACAGCTATGATGCCGTTCAGCGTGAGCCAGACAAGCATGACCTTCCAGGCGCCGATATTCATCTTCTGAATGTGCTCCAAAAGGTCCGCCCTGTCATAGCCCTCCGGCGGCTCGGTGTAGTATGACTCCCGCCGTTTTAGGCCGCTCATGCTTATCTTGTAGTCGGGCAGCAGATGACGGATGAGCCCTATTATAAGTATGAACCACAAAACGTGCATTATGCTGAAGCCTTCATATATGGGCTGATGGATAGCGTTCCACAAAAGGCTCCTGTTGAAGATATAAGCGGCCAGCACGAGCAGGAATATTATCGCCCTGAAAATGAGCCGGAAGAAATAACGCTTGAAAATAAGCGTTCGCGGGCTTTTCATCATAAAACTCACCGTCCTTTGCACAGGGTAAGAACAAAAACCGCCTTCCGCGGTTTTTCAACTGATAATGATTGATATTTTTTATTTATTATAGTACAATCAATTTGCATATTCAAGGAGGCATTATGGATATTTTATCAAGAATCGGCGAAAGCCTTCTTTATTTTGACGGCGGCCTCGGCACAGAGCTCTTCCGCCGGGGGTTAAAGCCGGGCTCCGTGCCCGATCTTTTGACCCTTGATGACCCCGACGCCGTTTCGTCTGTCTATCTCGATTACCTCCGGGCAGGAGCGGATATAATAAACTCCAACACCTTCGGCGCGTGCTCTGAACGGGTGGGCCACCACATGGAAGACGTTATCAATTTAGGCGTCTTTCTTGCCAGGCGTGCCGTGTACGCAAACCGGGGCGGCTTTGTGGCCCTGGATCTGGGCCCCACAGGCCGGAAAATGGAGCCCATGGGAGATTTCACCTTCAACGAGGCCTTTGATTTATACTCCGAGGCCGTCCGCCTGGGAGCAAAGGCCGGCGCCGACCTGATAAATATTGAGACAATGTACGATATTTACGAGGCGAAGGCCGCGGTCATGGCCGCCAAAGAGCAGACGGAAGTCCCCGTCTTCGTCTCCGTGAACGTGGGCGACAACGGCAAAATGGCCTGCGGCACGGATCTCGCCTCCGCCGGCATACTGCTGGAGAGCTTAGGGGCCGACGCCGTGGGAGTAAACTGCGTCTCCCCCGACATAGGGATAAAGGCGGTGTCGCTTCTCTCCGGCATTTTATCAGTCCCCGTCTCCGTCTGTCCCAGCGCCGGGCTCCCCCGCTTTACTGACGGCAAAGCCTCCTATGGCCTGACGGCAGATGCTTTTGCGGAGGAAATGGAAAAGGCGGCCCTGGCCGGCGCTCAGATACTGGGCGGCTGCTGCGGCACCACGCCGGAGCACATAAACGCACTTAAAAAGAGGACCGAAAGCCTCACCCCTGTCCCGGTGAAGGAAAAAAGCGCCTTTATCGTCTCTTCCGGGGCGTCTCACACAGAGTTAGGGCAAAAGCCCTGCATTATAGGCACGGGCATCGACCCGAGACGCGACAGGGAGATCGCCGCATGCTACCTCTCCGGCGACACCAGCGCCGCCGTCTTCTCGGCGGAAAAACAGGCTAAGGCCGGCGCGGGAATAATTGCCGTCAGAGCCGACATGAAGGGCGCGGAGGAATCGGAAATACTGCCCGAGCTGGTCTCCGATATTGAAGCTGCCTGCCCCACGCCTCTGCTCATAGAAGCAGCAAATGAAAAATCAGCCCTCCTGGCCCTCCGGGCCTGCCGCGGGCGCCCCATACTCCGCACAGGAAACATCCCTCCGGAAAAAGCTCTGGGCGCTGCGGCAAAATACGGCGCCGCCGTAATGGCCGCTCCCGCCGGCAAAACGCCGGAGGCAAGAATCAAGGAAGGCAAAAAAATCCTCAACACGGCCAAAAAGCTCGGTCTTAAGGATAACGCGGTCATATTGGAGGCATTCCTCCCAGGCGACGACCCGGAAACGGCCTTCCGCACCGCTTCCCTCATTAAAAGCGAGCTCAAGGTCCCCGTCGCCATGGACATGGGTGAAAACGCCGCGCCGGAGCTTGTTTCCCGCGCACTCAGCTCCGGGATAGACGCAGTATTCGCCGACGTCTGACAGGCAATAACATACAGGAGATAAAGAATATTGATGAAAACGAAACGTAAAATCGCGCTGCTGCTGATATTCATACTGCTGCTGTCTTCTGCCTCTCCATGGGCCATGGCTGCGGACAAGGCTGAAATATCCGCCGCCAATTCACTTTACGAGCTGGGGCTATTTAAAGGCGTCAGCGAAAACAAGGACGGCACCCCCGTTTACGAGCTCGACCGGGTCATGAACCGGTCCGAGGCGATAACCATGCTCATAAGGCTCCTGGGCCTTGAAGAAGCTGCTGCCGCCGGCACCTGGGAGACTCCCTTTACAGACCTCGTCTCCTGGGCCGAGCCCTATGTGGGATGCGCCTATGACCGGGGCCTCACCAAGGGTGTTTCAGAAACGACCTTCGGCAGCTCCGACAACGTCACGGCGGGGCAGTATATGATCT
>JAFYCQ010000018.1 GCA_017539635.1 Oscillospiraceae bacterium | reverse complement strand
GGACGCCTTCAGGATATTGCTGGAGCGCAGCGAAAACCACATAGAGTACCAGCTTTTGACGGCAAAGGCCAAATACGATATGGAGACGGACGACGGCCGCCTGGGCTTTTTGAGGGAGGCAACGGAACTGCTCTCCCAGGTGCCGAACCCCATAGAGCGGGAGGTTTACGGAGCGAGAGCTGCCGAATACGCCGGAGTTTCCGCCGAGGCAATGAAAAACGAGGTGCGGCGGATGATCAGGAAAAAGACCTCCGCAGAGAAAAAGCGCCGGGAACGGGAGGAGACAAGGCCCACACGGAGCATCCAGCCGGGGGACAGGAGTCTGCGGTACGAAAACGCCGTCAGCGCCGCGGCGGAGGAGGGGGTCATACGTCTCCTCATTACCGACCCCGCGCTTATAAAAGCCGCCGGGGAATTGAGTGAAGATGATTTTTCTTCGCCGTTTCTGGGCAAGCTCTATAAAAAGATAAGCGAAAAGTGCGAAAGGGGAGCGCCCATCTCGCTTCCGCTGCTCACATCGGAGCTGGAGCCGGCCGAGGCCTCACAGCTCACCGTTATACTGCGGCGCCCCGTGTCCTCCGCCAACGCGGAGAGGGCCATGGGGGATTACATAGAAAAAATCAAAACGGAGAAAATGAAAAAAAGCGGCGAGACCGCCATTTCCGACGTTTTGAAGCTGTACAGAGAGAAGAAGGGCATGGAGGATAAAAGATATGGAAAATAAAGAAACCAAAAAGAAAAAGAACCAGGAGACCGAGACCAAGACCCAGGAACAGATAAACCAGGAGCGTCTTAACATGCTCATAGAGGAGGGCAAGAAAAAAGGTATGCTCTCCTCAAAGGAGCTGATGGACGTGCTGGAGGAAATGAACCTGCCTCAGGAGCAGCTGGACGCCTTCTATGACACCCTGGAAAATCTGGGGATAGACACGACGGACAGCGACTTCCTCCGGAACCTGGATGACGACATTTCCCCTGAGCTGGAGGACATCGAGGAAATAGAGGAGCTGGGCAAGGAGGAGCTTGTAGATCCGGAAGCTCTCATGGACAACTTCTCCATCGACGACCCGGTCAGGATGTACCTAAAGGAAATAGGCAAGGTAAACCTCCTCACCCCCGACGAGGAGGTGGCGCTGGCCATCCGCATGTCCGAGGGCGACGAGGACGCAAAAAAACGCATGGCCGAGGCAAATCTCCGTCTCGTCGTCTCCATAGCAAAGAGATACGTGGGCCGCGGCATGCTCTTCCTCGACCTGATACAGGAGGGCAACCTGGGCCTCATAAAGGCCGTTGAAAAGTTCAACTACCAGAAGGGCTACAAGTTCTCCACCTACGCTACCTGGTGGATACGCCAGGCCATAACGAGAGCCATTGCCGACCAGGCCAGGACCATACGCATACCGGTCCCCATGGTGGAGACCATACACAAGGTAATCCGCGTCTCCCGCCAGCTTCTCCAGGAGCTGGGCCACGACCCCACGCCGGAGGAGATAGCCGAAGAGATGAACATGCCTGCCGACAAGGTCAGGGACATTCTGAAAATAGCCCAGGAGCCCGTCTCCCTCGAAACGCCCATAGGCGAGGAGGAGGACTCCCACTTAGGCGACTTCATCCCCGACGAGGACGCCTCGGAGCCATCTGAGGCCGCATCCTTCACGCTTCTTAAAGAGCAGCTCACCGAGGTGCTCTCCACCCTTACCCCCAGGGAGGAAAAGGTGCTGCGTCTTCGATTCGGCATCGAGGACGGCCGGACCCGCACCCTGGAGGAGGTGGGCAAGGAGTTCAACGTGACCCGCGAGCGCATACGTCAGATAGAGGCCAAGGCGCTGCGCAAGCTCCGCCACCCCTCCCGCTCAAAAAAGCTGAAGGACTTCTTAAACTGAGTTGACAAACATCAGGTAAATTAGTAAAATATAAGGACTGACAAAACAGAAGGGAAGTGAGGAAATGGACGCTGGAGGTACATCGGCAGGCCGAAGTAGGATGAGAAACGAACATGCCCGGTGTTACCCTGTCTGCATGTCCGTTTCCTGACTTTTTTCGACTTGCCCCCATTAAACCGAATTTAATGGAGGTAAGAATATTGAGAGAGAATACTTTTGTCCTCGAGACCACCATTGAGGCTCTCTTAGAGGAAAAAAAGTACACGACTCTCCGGGACATCCTCATTACGATGAACCCTGCCGATATTGCCCTGCTCTTTGAGGAATTGCCTGAGGAGCGGCTGCCGGTTTTATTCCGGCTGCTGCCAAAGGAGCACGCGGCGGAGACCTTCGTCGAAATGGAAAGCGACGCTCAGGAGCTGCTTATAAAGGGCTTCTCCGACGCGGAGCTGAAGGAAGTCGTGGATGAGCTGTACGTGGACGACACCGTTGACATCGTTGAGGAGATGCCGGCCAACGTCGTAAAAAGGATACTCCGCCAGACCGACCCCGACAAGCGGAAGCTCATAAACGAAATGCTGAAATATCCCGACGATTCCGCCGGCAGCATAATGACGACGGAATACGTCAGCCTCCGTCCCCAGATGACGACGGAGGAGGCGATCAAGCGCATCCGCAGAACGGGAGTTGACAAGGAGACCATATACACCTGCTACGTAACCGAGGAAGATACAGGCGTCCTTGTGGGCTATCTCACAATCCGCTCGCTGCTGCTGGCGGACGAGAGCGAGCTCATAAAGGAGATAATGGACCAGAACGTCATCGCCGTCAAGACCACCGACGACAAGGAAGAGGTGGCCAAAACACTGGCGAAATACGACTTCATTGCGGTCCCTGTCGTCGATACGGAAAACCGGCTGGTGGGCATAGTCACCATTGACGACGCTATCGACGTCATGGATGAGGAGGCCACGGAGGATATCGAAAAAATGGCCTCGATGCTGCCCTCCGACAAGCCCTACTTAAAGCTGAACGTCTTTGAGATTTGGAGAAACCGCATACCCTGGCTGCTTTTCCTTATGCTCTCCGCCACCTTTACCGGAATTATCATAACCTCCTTTGAGGAAAAGCTGGCTGCCCAGGTGGCTCTGACGGCCTTTATCCCCATGCTTACGGGAACGGGAGGAAACGCCGGAAGCCAGGCCTCGGTCACCGTTATCCGAAGTCTGTCTCTGGGGGATCTGAAATTCGGAGACCTTTTGTCCGTCGTTTGGAAGGAATCCCGGGTGGCGATACTCTGCGGCATAGCTCTGGCGGCGGCGAATTTCGGAAAAATACTGCTGGTTGACATGCTGATAATGCAGAATACCGGCGTTACGATGATAGTAGCTGCGGCAGTCTGCATCACCCTTGCGCTGACGGTGTTCATCGCGAAGATCGTTGGCTGCGTACTCCCCATGGCGGCTCAGAAAGTGGGCCTGGACCCGGCGGTCATGGCCAGCCCGTTCATTTCCACCATAGTCGATGCTCTGTCGCTCCTAGTGTACTTCGGAGTCGCCACGGCTATACTGTAAATAAAAAATGCGCACCCAGCGGGGTGCGCATTTTTGTGTGTATCGATCGATTACCAGCCGTAATCCACTGCGGAGACGTAAACGTCGGTGACAAGGCCGTCGTCGGCGTCGGAGGTGAAGTACATGTAAAGAGTGCCGTCATAGTCGGCGTCGGTAAGATCAAGAGTCCACTCGCAGTAATCGCCGTCGTTATAAGCGGGCTCGCCGAGCATTTCAATGACTTCGGCCTTGGCGGTGCCGTATTTGACGCCGAAAATCGAGACGCCCTGATCAACGGGCTCGCCGGAATAGGTGGAAAAGCCGATGGAATTTGCCTCGGCCTCGGTCATGGATACTGAGGCGTCGCCGCCGTTGTAGTAGTTGGGAACGAGCATGTAATCCCCGTTTTCGTCAAGGAATATGTTGGGGGAGAAATTGCTGCCGGAGCTCACCTCAAGATCGGTCAGGCTTTCTACGTCAAGGCCGGCGGCGGCAATGTCATCCAGGTGATAGGGGCGGCCTACCTTGGTGCCGTTTATATCGACCACCAGGTCTGCGGTGCTGACGGTGATGGTGCCGTCCTCAGCGACTAAGGAGCCGGAAGGAGCTGCGGGAGCGGAAGCTTCTCCGCTCTCAGCGGGTTCGGAAGCCTCGTTCTCGGCGGGAGCGCTGCTCTCGGTGGCAGCGGGTGTCTCGGTGCTGGTTGAGGGGGCGTTGGTTGAGGCGGGAGCGGTGTCTTCTCCGCAGGCCGCGAAGGCGAGGAGCATAAGCGCCGCAAGCGCGATAGCTATGAGCTTTTTCATTTTTTTCCTCCTGTAAAAAATAGTGTGCATTTCTGCTGATTATAAATTATTTTACTATTTTCGAACAGGTGTTTCCCCCGCCAAACGGATAGTGAAGGACGTTTTGTAATCCTGCTCATTTTTTTGCACTCCTGATTCTGTATTTTTGTTATTAAAATCAAGCGTGCAACTGATACTGTGCGGGTAAAAGAAAAACCGTTGAGAATACTTGATTCTCAACGGTTTTGGTCCGAGTGGCGAGACTTGAACTCACGGCCTCTTGACCCCCAGTCAAGCGCGCTACCAACTGCGCCACACCCGGACGTTTATTCACAGCCTTTGTACTATAGCATGTTTTTTCGGAATTTGCAAGCCCTATTTTAAATATTTTTCAACCATTTTCCAGGCCCATGAGCTTTCTTATCTGCTCACCGACGACTCCGGCCTCGATATCCTCCAGATCTATGACCTCGATATTGAGCTCGGAGGCCCTGTGACGTGTTATTGCCCGGCAGCGCTCCGACGCCACGATTGCGGCCTTGGCCATCTGACCGCCGAAGCGGTCACGGAGGATCGCCAGTTCGTTCAATGCCTCGGTGCTGACGGCGCAGGTCTTGCAGCTTATGAACAGCGGCACCACGCCCCGCGCAGCCATGACGTCTATCTCATTTGTCACGTTGTCACGGCGGAAATCGCCCTCCCAGTCCACGATGACGCTGGTGCGCACCTCCTGGAACATACGGGCGTCGAGGCAAATCTTGTACACGTAAAGCTCCAGCACCTGGCCGTTGTCCCGGAGCCAGGAGCGTATCTGGTGATCCTTGAAGTCGAAGGAGACATGCTCGTCACGCCGGATGTTCAGATTGGAGATAAGGCCGATCTCCTGAAAGTCCCGCAGCGCCTCTTCCGGGGCGGAAATGCGGCTGCCCCGCTCGCCTTTTACCGTGTAATCTCCGGAAACGGAGAGGGGAATGGGTTCGTCCGGCCCCGTCTGGGAGATGCGCTGGAAGTAGCCCACTATGTCGTTCCAATCCCGGCGGTACTGCATGAAAACATCGAAAAACGGTTCTATATAGTCCATATAGCCCCAAATAGTGTCGTTATCTACCCGGCCTTCCCTCATGGCGCCGCCGGCCATCAAGAAGCAGTCCTCGACCATGTAGCGGACGGTGCACTCCAGCTTGTCGGCAAAGGGCGCGTTGCTGATGTCGAAGAAGCAGTTGCGCTTGCGGCTGTATGTCAGGACAGGCATGTTGGACTGAGAGCAGAAAAGCCCTGAGGCGAAAAGAGCTGCGTCCGAGCCGCCGGTGATGTCAAGAACGCAGTCAGGGTATTGCTCCGACACCCTTTTGAGCTGCCGCATGACCTTGTCGGCGTATAAAAGGCTCGTCTCCAGAAAAACAGTCTCGTTTTTGAGGCCGCGATGCAGAAAGTAATCCTTTATCCGCTGCTGGACGGACTTGTCCCCGGCAACCTCGGGAGGGCACAGGAATATCGTGGTCTCCGGTCGGAAGACCTCTGTGGCAAGCACGTTTTCAAGAGGGCGGTCATCGTATAGCTCGATAAGTGTTTTCATAGAGCAAAACCCCTGTCGCTTTATATTGTTAATTTATCATAAGCGGGCGAATGCGTCAATATTTAATGATTGCGACTTACCCATAACTATGGTATAGTTAATCAAAAGGAGAGAGGGAAATGAGCAGGGTGATACTTGGTTTTTCCGGAGGAGTGGATTCCTCGCTCTCCGCGGCGCTGCTGAAGAGAGACGGCCACGAGGTCGTGGGGCTCTACATGGACAACGCCGGGGCGGAGGAGAGGGAAAACGCAGTCAAAGGCGCTGAATTTGCCGGGATCGAGCTTATTATCAGGGACGTGAAGGCGGAGCTGGAGGAAAAGGTCTGCACCCCCTTCGCCGAGGCGTACCTGAAAGGCGAGACGCCCAACCCCTGCATCATCTGCAATCCCTCCGTGAAGTTCAAGGCCCTTCTGGAAACTGCGGAGGCCAGGGGAGCGGAGTTCATCTCCACCGGCCACTACGCCAGGGCGAAGGACGGAGGGGTTTACAAGGGCATGCCCTCAAACGACCAGAGCTACATGCTCTGCCGTCTGAAAAGAGAGCAGGCGGAAAGAGCGGTTTTTCCCCTGGGTCAGTTTGAAAAAAGCCAGACCAGGGCCATGGCAGCTGAGCTTGGATTGCCGGCAGCGTCAAGGCCCGACAGCCAGGAGATATGCTTTATTCCGGACAAGGATTAT
>JAFYCQ010000255.1 GCA_017539635.1 Oscillospiraceae bacterium | reverse complement strand
CAGCATGGCGGAAATGATCTCCCAGTTTATATCATTGTCCTCCGCTATGAGGATGTTCAAGCCCTGCAGATCGGAATAGTCGTTCTCCGGCTCAACGGATTTCGACTCGGTTCCCAGCAGCTCGTTTATCTTATCGTAAAGCCTGGAGCGGAACAGCGGCTTGCTGACGAAGCCGTTTACTCCGACCTCCTTCGCCTTGTCCTCGATATCCGACCAGTCGTAGGCGGAGATCAGCAGAATGGGGACGTTGGAATCCGTCTCCGAGCGGATGCGGCGGACCGTTTCGGGGCCGTCTATATCCGGCATCTTCCAGTCCAGGATAACAACGCTGTAATCCCGTCCCGTTTCGTGCCGGTGCCTTATCATGCCAATAGCTTCCAGACCGCTTTCCGCCCGGTCGGCCGTAACTCCGAGAGACTCCAGCGTTTCCACCGCGGTCTCCAGAAGTATCTCGTCGTCATCGACGATAAGCACGTCCATCGGGTCGAGCATCATATCGTCTCTTTGCTGATCGGCAATGGGGATATCCAGCGATACGGTAAAGGTCGTGCCTTTGCCCTGCTCGCTCTGGCAGTCGATGACGCCCTCCATAAGATCCACCATCTGCTTCGTTATGGCAAGTCCCAGGCCCGTTCCCTGAATGGTGTTCACCCGGCTGTCCGTCTGGCGGGAAAACGGCTGATACATGTTTGCCATGAACTCCGGGCTCATTCCCATTCCGGAATCGGCCACTATGTAGGTGAGATGCACGCATCCGGGCTTCTGGCTCGCCTCCTCCCGCAGATCCACGCTGACGTTTCCGCCGGGCTCCGTGTACTTGATGGCGTTGGAGAGGATGTTTATGTAGATCTGATTCAGCCTGAGCTGGTCGGCGTAGAGATACTCTTTTTCTATCCGGCTGATGCGGAAATTGAAATCGATATTCTTTTCCTTTATCATTGGCTGGGACATGTTCACCAGGTTTTCCACAGTCTCGACTATGGAGAAGGTCTGGGGGCTGAGGTTGAGCTTTCCGCTCTCGACCTTGGAAATGTCCAGAATATCGTTTATCAGAGTGAGCAGGTGGTTGCTGGCCATGGATATCTTCCGCAGGTTTTCTCCCACGGACTCCATATCGCCCAGATTCTTTTCCGCTATCGTCGTAAAGCCGATTATGGCGTTCATCGGCGTGCGGATGTCGTGGGACATGGTGGAGAGGAAGTCGGTTTTTGCCCTGCTGGCCGCCGCCGCCTCCGTTGCCGCCGACCGGAGCTTTTTGTTGAGGGAGCGCATGACCGCCAGGTCGAATATGAACAGGATAAGAAGGCCGGCGGAAACGACGCCTATCAGCAGCCAGTTTTCGGTATTCGCGCTCAGATCCTTCATGGGGATATAGTTCAGCAGCGTCCAGCCCTCTGTCGCGGTGACCGGGGTGTAGGCGATGACGCATTCCTCGCCCCTGGAGTTGAGCATGGAAAAAGAGCCGGTGGAGGAGGTGATCTCTTTGAAGAACTCTTTTGCGGGGGCGGGCTCTATGGCGTTGTATGACCTGTAGAACTCAAAGAAGCTGGAATTTTTAAAGGAGTGGCCCTTGATTATATAATCCCCGTCGGCGTCGATCATGGAAAGCTCGGCGCTTTCAAACTCCTCCTGGGGGAAGACCCATTTCTGCTCCAGCTCCGAAAGGGGGAGCACCCGCAGAAGTATGGCGTCCTTAAGGCTGTCGGTCTCCGGATCGTGCAGGGTGACAAGATTGCAGAAGGCCAGGGACTGTTCGCCGTTTACCGGGTTCGTATAGGCCCGGGAAATGTTGATGGATTTCCCTATGTCGGATATCCAGCTCACGTCGTTTAAGAGCCCCAGCCGCTCATAAGAGACGAAATAATCGTCGGAGCCTTCCTGCTTCGCTCTTGTGGAAAGGCCGGTCAGCGTATCGCAATATACGATATGCGCAGAGGCGTTGGGCAGCACATGGGAGATGCGGATGAAGGATATGGCCTCGTCTATGGTCATGTCCTTGCTGTTGATATAGCGCGCCCACACGTCGCATATTCGCTGCTCGCCCTCCAGATAATTCTCCGTGACGTGCTCCATTGTGATCGTGGTGTTTTCAAAATGCTCTATCTGCCTTTGTGTGGTATATCTGTTCTCATAGCTGGAATACAGAAACACAAAGGCCAGCATGGCGATCAAAATGAACACATTGACGATAGTGACCCAGGTTTTTTTCATAGCGATTACCGCTCCCCGCAATTAAGCTTCCGCAATCAGAGTTTATTTGGTGTCAGAAAACCAGGCAGCCTGTCTTTCCCGTTTCCTTGAGCCGGCAAAGCGCCGCGTCCGCGTCCTCAAAAACATTCCCCACGGGGTTTTTCCTGTCGGGAAAGGCGACGCCCACGCTGAGGGAAACAGCAGGCGTATCCTCACCGGCTTCACTCAAAGCCCTGCTGACCTGCTCTATCTTGGAGGAGACCAGGGCTTTTTCCTCGTCGGTCACCCGGGTCATTATAACGGCGAACTCGTCCTCCCGCAGGCGGCAGATATGATCTACCGAGCGGAAGCTGTTTCTGAGCACGTCGGCGACCCGGAGGATGACATTGTCGGCATAACCCCGCCCCTTTTCCCGGCGGAAAGCGTCGTATCCGTCGATCTGCGCAATGAGCACGGCTATGTGGTCGTGGTCAGAGTCGTGAAACAGGATATCAAAGGCGCTGTAGTTATAAAGGCCGGTCAGGGAATCGTGCAGAGCGTTATATGTAAATCTGTCGCTGTGGGGCTTCTTTCCCGCTGCCCGGAGTTTTGGGGCTTCGGGCTTGTTTTCCAGCATGAATTTTTCAAATTCCGCCGCGGGTATGGGCCGGGAGAAATAATAGCCCTGTATGATGTCGCAGCCCATGGACTTTAAGGTAAAGACCTGCTCCGCCGTCTCTACGCCCTCCGCTATCGTAGGCACCTCAAAGGACTCGGCCAGCTGGATCATGGCCTCCAAAAGGCGAGTGTCCTTCCGCTCCTTGAAGGCGTTGCGGATGAAATACATGTCCAGCTTCAGCGCGTCTATGGGCAGCGTGGAAAGCATGTTGAGGGAGGAGTAGCCGGAGCCGAAGTCGTCCATCTCTATGCGGAAGCCTATTTTGCGCAGCTGCCGCACCTTTTCCACTATCTGCTCGGAGTCCTCCGTATATGCCGACTCGGTTATTTCCAGCAGCAGGTCCCGGTGGTCCAGGCCGTTGCCGGACGTAATATCCTGGAAAAGCTCAACGAGCTTAGGCTCATAAAGGTCGATGCGGGACACGTTTACCGACACGGGCAGGCTTATGCCCAGTCTGTCCTTCCAGTCCCGGATCTGAGACGCGGCCTGGGACCACACGTAGCTGTCCAGAGGCAGGAGCAGACCGTTTTTCTCAAACAGGGGAATGAACACGCCGGGGCTTACCGTCCCCAACTGCGGATGATTCCAGCGCACCAGGGCCTCGGCGCTGCTTAACACCGGCTTGTCGGGGCGCACGTCGAATTTGGGCTGATAGTAAACCTCAAACTGCTTTTCCCTTATCGCCCGGGGGAAATCCTCAACAAGCTGCGCCTCCAGCATCTCCTTGTCGTGCATGGAGTCGTCGTAAATGCCGATGGAGCCCGTAAAGCTGCCCTTTACGTTGTCTGCGGCGAATTTCGCCCTGTCGAAGCGCCGCTCTATATCCAGAGACTTGTCCGCCCCGGAGTAAACGCCCATTCTTACACGGATCCGGTTTTCGCTGTGCTCCGTTCCCGCCTCGTTCATATAGACCGAGACCTGCTCCTGCATCGAGTCGTAGTCGTCCCGGTGGGGGCAGTATATGAGGAAGGTGTCCGCTTCGCTGCGGCAGGCGATGCCTCCCGTCTCCTGCACCATTTCCAGCGCCTTTTCGCCGACGCGCCTGAGCACGTCGTCTCCGCAGCTCTTGCCGTAGCGGTCGTTGATGGTGTGGAAATGATCGATATTCATAAAAATGGCGTCCGTGGAGGAGTCCTTGTGGTGAGCGTCGAGGGAAACGGCGTAGCGGTAGAAAAAGTCCTTGTTGTAAAGCCCCGTAAGCTGATCCCGCTCCGTCCAGCGCAGGATGTCCCTGTCCTCGGAGAGCTCGACGGTGCGCAGCACGCGGGCCAGGACGACCTCCTGCCGGGGATAGGGCTTGGGTATGAAGTCTATGGCCCCCAGGGTGAGGCACTCCACCTCCGCCTCGCCGTCGGCCGTCATCACTATGACGGGAAGACGGGCGTAACGGTTGTCCGACTTCACCTCCCGCAGCACGTCCAGGCCGTGGATGTCCGGCAGATTGAGGTCCAGAAGTATAAGGCTCAGCGTGTCGAACTGATCGTGGATTATATTCAGCGCCTCGGTGCCCGTTGTCGCGGGAACGACCTCATAATCGTCCCGCAGATACATGCCGAGTATCTCCTGGTTTATAAATTCATCTTCCACCAGGAGTATTCTTCTCTTTTCAACGGAAGGGCGGAATCTTGAGCTGTTTTCAGACATGGTCTGTTTTCCTCCTGCGGCTTTTATCAGCGTCCGTTCAGGACGTCAGTTATGGTTTTGATCATGACCTGTATATCTATGGGCTTGGCTATATGTCCGTTCATGCCGGCTTCTTCAGAAGCGCGGATATCCTCGGCAAATGCGTTGGCCGTCATGGCGACGATGGGTATGCCGGCAAGCTGTTCATTGTCCAGCCTCCGTATTGCCCTTGTGGCGGCGTAGCCGTCCATTATGGGCATCTGGATGTCCATGAGGATGAGATCGTAATAGCCCGGACGGGAGGCGGACACCTTCTCCACGGCGGTCTGACCGTTTTCCGCGGTCTCCACTTCAAAGCCCAGCTGTTCCAGTATCATATTGGCTATTTCTTTGTTTATTTCGTTGTCCTCCACCAAAAGGAGGCGCTTTCCGGTGAAATCTACGGCCTCTTCGGTCTTTTCTTCCTCCTCGGGTTTTTCCCGCTCCACGTCCTTTTCCTCGGCCAGGCGGAATTTCAGGCGGATTATCATTTCCGTGCCGCTGCCGGGAGCGGTCAGCACCTCGATGGTGCCGCCCATAAGATCTATGATGCTCTTCGTTATGGAAAGCCCCAGGCCCGTTCCCTCTATCCCGCTGTCGGTAGAGGTGCGCTCCCTCTCAAAAGCGTCCCACATCTTTTCGACAAATTTCTGGGACATGCCGATGCCGTTGTCCTGGATGCGCATTTCATAGGAGCCGTAGCCGTTCTCGCCGGCGCCGATCTCCCACAGCACGGCGGTGATCGTGCCGCCTGCCTCGGTGAATTTGTAGGCGTTGCTCAGAATGTTCAGGAGCACCCGGTTCAGATTCTTCCTGTCGCACCAGACGTAACGGTTATGCACCTGGGAGGTGTGGACGGAAAAGTTCATCTGCTTCTGCTTCATCTGCTCGGAGAACAGATCTCTTATCCCGTCAAACATGGCGCACAGATCCGTGGGCGTATATTCCAGCTCCAGCCTCCCGCTCTCTATGCGGCTCATTTCCAGAATGTCGTTTATTAGAGCCAGCAGATGATGGCTGGAAAGGTCGATTTTTTCAAGATATTCCCGGAGCTGCTGGGAGGCGGGCTCCTTCAGCGCCAGGTTCGTGTAGCCGATTATGGCGTTCATGGGCGTGCGTATGTCGTGAGACATGTTGAACAGGAACTGGCTTTTGGCAAGGTTCCCCTCCACTGCCCGTATCTTTTCCCGCTCCACTGCCTCGTGCTTTTTCCGCACGTAGTTCTGCACGTAGAGCATGACCGTCAGCCCGACGAAAATTATGAGCATCAGAACGGCGCCGCCCCACACCAGAACGGACTTCATTTCCTCCGTGTCATGCACGGCCGTGAGCCTTTTCCCCAGCCACATGAGGGAGGAATAGATCAAGAGCGCGAAAAGCACGATGCCGGAGGTGGATATGCCGCTGAATTCCGTAAGAGTGCTGTTGCGCACGGTGCGCCAGTAAAAGACGAAGCCCACAAGGCACCAGAGGGAGAGCAGCAGAAACGCCTCGCTGCCCATGGCCTCCAGGGCCGCAAGCCTGGGGACGAGCTGCACGACGACGAAAACAACGGAAATGGCCGTGCCGATGATGCCGAAGACCATGCTCGAAGTTTTTCCCTCGGTTTTCGCTATCTTCCACGCGGCGGCGGAGGTATATCCGAAGCCCACGACGGCGCCGAAGGAGGTCAGATCCACAAACCAGATCAGCGTGTTTCGCCCCAAAAACGAGAGGACGATGGCGATCACCATGATGAAGAGTATGCTGTAGGTCGTTTTGGAAAATCTCTCGGAGAGGATGCGGTCCTCCGCCATTGTGGAAAGGATCCTCGTGGTGGCTCTGTAGCCGCCTATTATGCCGGTGAGGATTGCCGAAACGGCGGTTATGGTCATGATGACTATTCCCGCTTTGCCCATGATGCTGCGGGCGGCGAAAAATGTGGTCACCGCGTCAACGCCCTGCAGTTCGTCCAGAGCGCCTACGTATTCCTGCCAGGAGCCGAATCCGTCCGGAACGGCGGAAATGCCCACCAGGGCCAT
>JAFYCQ010000254.1 GCA_017539635.1 Oscillospiraceae bacterium | reverse complement strand
CCATCTGCGGTTCCACTCTGGCCCTCATGGACGCCGGCGTGCCGATTTCCGCTCCCGTGGCCGGCATTTCCTGCGGCCTTATAACCGAGGGCGACGAGTTCACCACCTTCATCGACATCCAGGGCGTTGAGGACTTCCACGGCGAAATGGACTTCAAGGTGGCAGGCACCAAGAAGGGCATCACCGCCATTCAGATGGACCTTAAGAACGACGGCCTCACCTATGAGATAATCAAGAACGCCTTTGAGATAACCCACGAGGCGAGAATACAGATAATCGACGAGATCATGACTCCCGTCATAGCCGAGCCCAGAAAGGAGCTGGCCGCCACCGCTCCCAAGATGATCTCCATGAAGATAAACCCGGACAAGATCCGCGAGGTCATCGGCTCCGGCGGCAAGGTCATCCAGAAGATAACCGCCGACACCGGCACCAAGATAGACATCGAGGACGACGGCAGCGTGTTTATCTCCGCCATCGACATCGAGGCCTGCCGCAAGGCCAAGAAGATAATCGACGACATCGTGTTCGTCCCGGAGATCGGCGCTCTGTACTACGGCAAGGTGGTCCGCATAATCCCCATCGGCGCCTTTGTGGAACTGGCTCCCGGCACCGACGGCATGATACACATCTCCAAGCTGGAAAACCACAGAGTTGAGAAGGTTGAGGACGTCCTTAAAGAGGGCGACATGACCTGGGTCAAGGTCACCGAGATCGACGACCGCGGCCGCATAAACCTCTCCAGAAAAGACGCTATCAAAGAGAGAGAAAAGTTAGGCTTCAAGGACTGAAAAGACCAAAAACGGGCGGAGCGGACGCTCCGCCCGTTTCCTGTATATCGAGGTGTCAGCAGCAGTGTACGAAAGAATCACACTCCCCAACGGGGCGAGGATAGTTTATGAGAAAATGCCGGAGGTGCGGGGCGTGTCCCTCGGCATCTGGGTGAGGGCCGGCTCCCGGTATGAAAGGCCGTCGGAAAACGGCGCCTCACACTTTATAGAGCACATGGTGTTCAAGGGCACGAAGACCAGGTCCGCCTCGGTTTTAGCCGAGGGCATGGACGCCCTGGGCGGCCAGATAAACGCCTTTACCGCAAAGGACTGCACCTGCTTTTACGGCAGGGTGCTGGACGAGCACCTGCCGAGACTTACCGACATGCTCTGGGACATGCTGGCAAACTCCCTTTTCTCGGAAGAGAGCGTTTTGAGCGAAAAGGGAGTCATTTTCGACGAAATCAATATGTACGAGGACACGCCGGACGACCTGGTGGCGGAAAGACTGGACGGCGCGGTTTTTAAGGGCAGCCCTCTGGCAAGGCCCGTTCTGGGCACGAAAAAGTCCCTCTCCAGAATGACGGGCGAGAGCTTGAAGAGCTTCATGGCCGGCCATTACGTGGGGAGTTCCTGTGTCGTCTCTCTGGCCGGCAGCTTTACCGAGGCGGACATTTCGGATATTTCCGCCAGGTTTTCCGCCCTGCCGGGGTCATCGGCAAAAAAGGAGACGCCCTGCGCTTACGCTCCGGCCTTCACGGTGAAGCGCAAGCCCACGGAGCAGAACCATATAATGCTGGGCTTTCCCAGCGTGTCCCTTGTTGACGACCGGAGATACGCCGCCAGATTTTTGGACGAGATCATCGGCGGCGGCTGCTCCTCCCGGCTTTTCCAGAAGCTGCGGGAGGAAAAGGGTCTCTGCTACGCCGTGGCCTCCGGCTCCTCCCGGTTTTCCGACTGCGGCTGCCTCTCCGTCTATGCCGCGGTGAACAGGGCTTCGGAAAAAGAGGCGCTGTCCGTTATGGCGGAGGAGCTCATTAAGCTCCGGGAGACCGGCATAACGCAAAAGGAGCTGGAGAGAGTAAAGGAGCAGGCCAGGGCAAACCTCCTCATGGGGCAGGAGTCCACCCACGCGAGAATGACCCGCCTGGGCCGGGGAGAGCTGCTGTCCGGCGGGGCGGAGGACACGCAGGAGCTCATAGAGGGCTATATGGCCGTTACGCCGGAGGACGTTTCCGCCCTGGCCTCCGAGACGCTGCGGGAGGAAAACGTTTCCTTCTCCGCCGTGGGCAGGGTAAGAAGCGCCGAGGACTACAAAGAGGAAATAAACGGGTATTTCCGGGCGTAAATTTCTTGACATAGCAGAGCCGAGGCATTAAAATATATTTGTGGAATTATTTGAAATAACGGGGAAATTTCAAAATATTATCCTGTATTACATATCAATATATAT
>JAFYCQ010000253.1 GCA_017539635.1 Oscillospiraceae bacterium | reverse complement strand
TTCGAGCATATTCTCCTTGCCCATCCAGACGTCCATAAACGGCTGGTACATGCACAGCAGCATGGAACAGCTCACGCCCAGCAGCCAGCTGAACAGGAGACTGATTCTTTCCAGGTCCCGGTAATTCGCTTCCCTGCTCTCCATGACGAGCTTGTTGCCAACCCCCGCCATGCAGGCGTTTAAGAGCACCACAAGCATCATGCGCAGCGCCGTTATGACAAAATAATAGTTCTGATACAGCGCAAGAGCGATCAGGCCCATGAAGGCGGAGATCACCAGCGTGTCCGCCGCATCAAAAACCGTAGCGGAAAGCTTGGAGGTGAACAGGTCCCGCACCCTGCGGAAAATATCCCGGGTTTTTTCCTTCGGCAGCTTCCCGCCGGGCACATACCGGGGATACATCTTAGACGCGCAAACTGCCGTAAGCAGATTAACGGCAAGCTGACAGACAAGCTGGACAGCCAGATAGAGATAATAATTCCTCGTAAAAACAAGGATAAGTATCTTGATGATATATTCAGTCACCCGCACGGACAGGGTGACCTTGCTTATAACGTCCCGGCGCTGGTGCGCCTGTAAAAGGCTGCTCTTATAGGCGAACAGCCAGTACGTCATCACCGTGTTCCCCAAGTTCATAAGGAACAGGATGTAAAGGTTCATTCCGGCGGGGAGGTCGCCCTTGATGAGGTTCTGCAAAAACGGCATCAAAAGCAGACCCACCACCGCAACCGCCAGGCCGATTATCCTGTAAAGGGTGCGATACAGGCGCAGCAGGGCGCAGATGGTGGGAGTGTCGTCCTCGGCGATGGGCTTGTACATGCTGAACACCATGGCGCTGCCCACGCCAAGCTCCGCCAGGTTCAGAAAAGTGAGGAGCGACTTGAACAGGCCGTTAAGCCCCAGATATTCAGTACCCAGAAAGTGCAGCATGACGGAGCGTATGACGAAGGGAAACAGCATATTGACTATTTCCATCGTTCCGTCAAACACAACGTTCCTTGCCGCGTTCTTGGTGCGTTCAAGCTTCATGACGTTTGCCGTGATCCTTTCCCGGTCTTTGCCTTTCGATAACGCTCAGCCGTCCAGCAGACTTCTGTACAGCCGGTCGGTCTGGGCCGTTATATCCTGCCACGTATATTTGGATGAAACCACCTTTTGGGCTTCTGCCCGGTGCTCCTCCGCCTTGTCCGGGTGGTCGCAGAGATCCTGGAGCGTTTCCCGCAGGGCTTCCACGTTTCCCCGGGGGAAGGTGAAGCCGCAGCCGTCCATGACATCGGCGCACTCGCCAATGTCGGAGGTGACGCAGCAGCACCCGTAATTCATGGCCTCCAATAAAGTGAGCGGCATTCCCTCCAGATCGCTGGGCAGCACATAAAGGTATGCGTTGCTGTACAATTCCTCCGCGGTCAGCCCCTGCTGAAAACCGGTGAAGATGATGGAGGGGTCGTCCCCGGCCATGTCATAAAGCTGCTTAACATAATCGTTCGTATCCGAGGTACCGCCGACTATCACCAGCTTTTTGTCCGTCCGAAGCTGCCGATAGGCCTCAATGAGATAATGTATTCCCTTTTCCGGCACCAGGCGGCCCAAAAACAGTATGTATTCCCCGGGGGCGAGCCCGAACTGCTTTGTTATCTCGCAGGCGGGCCGTTTTTCAGCCGGATCGATGCCGTTGGGGATAAGCACGGTTTCCCGTCCGTATTTCTCCCGAAAATACGTCTTGACTCCCTCGCTCAGCACAATGATGCTGTGGGCATGGCGGACGGCCGCTCTCTCTCCCCGCATAATGTACGCGGAGGCGAACCTCCCCCATTTCTGACGCATGTGGTCGAGCCCGTGGATCGTGACCACCACCTTCTTGCCCATCAGCCTCGGCAGCCCGCAGAGGACGCACGGGCCCTCGGTATGAAAGTGTATCAGGTCATAGCGGCTGAAGGAGGCCATCACCGTAGCGATGACAGAAGAGGTCATGGCCGCAAGCCCCCGGCGGTCTATCGTGGGCGTCCATATCATGTGAACGCCCTTGTATTCCCGCATCAGAGCCCCGTCCTTCCGGAGCTTTTTTTGCTGCTCGTTAGTCCGGTTATAACAGGTAACGTCATATCCAAGTTCCGCAAGGCGCGGGGCCAGATTGCTGACAACGACCTCCACCCCGCCGTCTCTGGAGGGGATAAATTTGTGTCCGATCATCGCGACCCGTTTCGGTGTTTTCCGCACGTCCTTCACTCCGTCCTTTCGCAACAGACGGGCGGGCCTTCGCCTGCGCTTAAGTATCAGCGCGGCGGCCCGCCATTTCCAGATAGATTTCCTGCAGCTTCCGCGCTTCCGAATGAATGTCATAGCCGGCCCTGCGGACGATCTCCGTCCCTTTTTCCCGGTCACATTCCGGCTGCCTTGACGCCAGTATCTCCCGGGCCCATTCCCTGTCGTCCGCCGAGAGGGAGACCCGGCGCGCCGCCGGAGAGAGCATGACCTCGTCGGTGACCCGGTCGGAGAAGACGCAGGGCAATCCCGTAGCCTGCGCCTCGATGCCCACAACGGGAAGCCCCTCAAAAAGCGAGGGCAGCACAAAGCAGTCCATCGCCTTATACCACCCGCTGACGTCGGCCATCTGCCCTAAAAACAGCACCTTGTCAAAAAGCCCCAAAGAGCGGGCCTCATCCTTAACAGACTGCTCCAGCTCCCCCGTGCCTATAAGGGCGAGGCGGGCGTCGGGAACAGTCTTCGTTATCTCCGCGAAAATATCCAGCAGACGGGTGTGGTTTTTCTGAACGTTGAATCTGCCCACGTGGCCTACAACAAAGCAGTTTTCCAGGCCGTGAAGCCGCCTTGTTTCCTCCCGGTCTTCCCGCCGGAAGGCAAATCTCGATACGTCTATCGCGTTGTGCAGGATGAAGCCGGATTCGTTCCAGCGCTTTTCCCCGTAATAGTAGATCCCCGCGTCCCTGCCGCAGCTCCAGTAATCCGTGGCCGCGCCGGGGAGAAGCCGCTTGCAGAAAAGCTTAAGGGGATACTTGTAATCCCGGATGATCTGCGTGTTGTGGGCATGGGCGATACGGACCCTGATCCCGGCGTCCTTGGCGCTTTGCAGGGCATAATAACCCATAGCTTCGTTATGGGCGTGGACGATCCCGATTTCGGGATCGCCGTGCAGGATATCCGCCACGAACCGCTTGTACCGCGGATAGTGCAGCGGATTTAACCCCGGGCTGACGAAGACCCGCCCGCCCATGCTGCGTATCTCCTCGTCATATTCCCCGGGCTCCGGTTTGTTGGCCAGGAAATCGAACTGGAGCTGACTGCGGTCGATCTCCCGGTAGTAGTTCATCAGCATAGTCTCGATACCCGCCCGGGCCATATTGCTTACGGAATGCAGCACACGAAGCATCTTTTCAGATCCCTCCTGTTTTTTTATCAGCGTCCATACGGCAAAGTATCTGATAAGTCCGCTCGCAGTTCTTTTCATCCCGAACAGGGTAAAAAGCCTGCAGGCGGTCTAAGTATTCCTTCTGCATTTTGAAGTTGTTCGCGACACATTCGCCGACGGCATCCGCCAGCGCCTCCTCCGTCCGGACGACGGGGCCGAAGCCGTGCTCCTCATAGGAGAAGTAGCCCTCCCGGTAATGGAATTTCCGGAACTCCTCCATATCGAACTGGTAATATATCACCGGTTTTTCCATGTAACCGGCGTCGAAAAACACGCTGGAATAATCCGTTATCAAGAGGCTGCACCGCATCAGCAGCGTCTGGACGTCGTAATCCCGCCAGTCCGCCAGTATGATACGCTCCGACGGGGAGCTGAGCTTGGTGAGCTCCGGCTGCAGCTCGATGTGGGGATAAAACACCAGCCTGAGATCCCGCTCCTGGAGAATGCTCAGCAGCCGGGGATCATTGAGCATGGACTGAAAATGCCGGTAAAAGGCCGTTTCATAAAAGCGCTCTCCCCGGGGATAATCCGCGCCCCGCCAGGTAGGCATCACAAGGATCATGTCGGACGGCTCGTTTCCCCGTATGAGATTGTCAAAGCGGCAAAGCCCGGTATATTGGATAACGCCTTCCGGATAGCCGAATTCCGAAACCAGGTAATCATATTCCAGCTTTCCGCCGCTGGCAAAAAAATCCACCTTCATGGCCGGATACCGCATCCACTTCATTTCGTCCTTGATTATCCCGTGCTGCAGAAATATCTGTCTGCCTCTCGGACGGATGCCGATCTGACGCAGATGATAGTAGGCCATGAGATCGGGGGCGGCGGGCTGCACGTGGGTGCTTATAAGCATGTCGGCCCCAAGATACATCAGATAGTGCCGTACAGACCGCCAGGGAACGGTCTTGCCCAGCCGCGCCACCTTGCCCAGGTCGGGACTGGATGGGTCTATAACGTAGCATGCATTGATCTGCGGCTGCTTTTCCCGCAGGTAACGAAAAAACCAGTAGGCGTTGTCCCGGGCGTCAAATCCCCGTTCCATCACCAGCCACAGGCCCTTGTAATCCTTGTGTGTCCTTCTGAGCACCGCGGCAGCCGGCCAGAGCACAAAAAGAAGCAACACAGTTTTGATGTAAACAGGAAGCCGCTTAAGTGTATTAAGCATTTCCGGATCGTCCC
>JAFYCQ010000252.1 GCA_017539635.1 Oscillospiraceae bacterium | reverse complement strand
TCGGTGAGGACTATCTCGGCGCCGTAGGCCTTCATGAGCTGGCGGCGCTCGACGCTCATGGTCTCGGGCATGACTATTATGATGCGGTATCCCCTGGCGGCGGCCACGGAGGCCAGACCGATGCCCGTGTTGCCGGAGGTGGGCTCTATTATAACGGAGTCGGGCTTGAGTATGCCCTTGGCCTCCGCATCATCAAGCATGGCCTTTGCAATGCGGTCCTTGACAGAGCCGGCGGGATTGAAGTATTCAAGCTTAGCTATGACCTTTGCTTCCAGCCCCTCGGCCTTTTCGATGTTGCTGAGCTCAAGAAGAGGGGTCTTGCCAATAAGCTGGTCGGCTGACGTGTAGATACTCATTATATATTACCTCCAAAAAAATCATTAAATCCTACCAATCAAGTGGTTATGTTGGTATTATAAAGCGGCTTTTCCGGTTTGTCAAGCATTTTTTATTGAAATCCTACTAAACCTGTTGTATAATGATTATCGGATAACGAAAACAATCGAATCTTCGATTGCTTTCGCTGCCAAACGTCATGTTTGGCAGCGAATGATTTGAAAAATCATTCGCCCGATACTCATTGCAATGAATACATGGCAAAACAGCTGTGCTGTTTTGCTGAGCCGCAAAGCGGCTCGGCGAAACGCTTTGCGGCGTTTCGCCATCATATAATCATTATAATGATTTTAAAATCTGAACTACGGAGGCGGAACATGCTTATTTCCACAAAAGGGCGCTATGCGCTGCGGGTGCTCATAGACATGGCAGAGCACGGCGGGAACAGCTTTATCCCCCTGAGCGACATTGCCGAGCGGCAGGAAATATCCGAAAAGTATCTGGAGAGCATAGTCCGTTCACTTGTCAGGGCGGGCATCCTCGCCGGGATGCGCGGCAAGGGCGGAGGTTATCGCCTGTGCCGCAAGCCGGAGGACATTTCGACCTATTCCGTGCTTTCATTGACTGAGGGCGAGCTGTCCCCCGTGGCCTGCCTCATTGATGGGGCGGCCCCCTGCCCCAGGATGGCCTCCTGCCGGACGCTGCCTTTATGGGACGGTCTCAACAGCCTCATACGGGAATATCTGGAAAGCCGCTCCATAGCCGACCTCATGAGAAAAAACGAGGCCGGGGACGATTACGTAATATAATTATATAAAAGGAGATTACTGACGTGCCGGACAAAAAAGAGCAGTTCAACGCGGCAAACGCCAGACGGCTCGTCCTGGTGGCAGACGACGAGCTTATAAACAGAGAGCTTCTGGGCAACATGCTGGAGGACACCTATGATGTGCTCTTCGCCGAAAACGGGGCGGAGGCCATTGCCGCCATAAGAGAGCACAGGGACGCTCTTTCCATCGTGCTGCTGGATCTCATCATGCCGGAAATGAGCGGCATGGACATCCTCAGGGCCATGAGAGGAGACGCCGAGCTGCAGAGCATACCCGTCATAGTCTGCACCTCGGACAACAGCGCCGAGGTGGAATGTCTGCTGCTGGGAGCCATAGACTTCATATCAAAGCCCTATGACCAGCCCGAGGTGATACTGGCCAGGATCCGGCGAACCATCGAGCTTTGCGAGGACAGGCAGATAATCCGGGATACGGAAAAGGACAGTCTTACCGGGCTTTATACCAGGGAGTATTTCTACCGCTACGCCGAGCAGTTCGACCAGCTGAACCGGGAGGTCCCTACGGACGCCGTTTATCTGGACGTGAACCACTTCCATATACTCAACGAGCGCTACGGCAGGGCCTACGGCGACGAGGTGCTCAGGCGGCTGGGCGAAAACCTCACCGAGGCGACCCTCAACGGGGCCGGGATCGTCTGCCGCCGGCAGGCGGACACCTTCATGATCTACTGTCCCCACAGAGAGGATCACAGTCCCCTTCTGGAGCTTGCCTCCCGGGGGCTTTCGGGCGACGACAGCGGCACTGCCAGCCGCGTCCGCCTGCGCATGGGCATCTACCCCATGACCGACAGGAGCATCGACATCGAGCGGAGATTCGACAGGGCGAAAATGGCCGCCGACACAATAAGGAACAATTACAGCCAGGCCATAGCCATTTACGACAACACTCTGCACCAGACGGAATTGTATTCCGAGCAGCTTCTTGAAGAATTTCCGGAGGCCATTGCCCAGCGCCAGTTCAAGGTTTACTATCAGCCGAAATTCGACATAAGGTCTGAAATACCCTCTCTCTCCAGCGCCGAGGCGCTGGTGCGCTGGCAGCACCCCACCATGGGGCTTATTTCCCCCGGGGTGTTCATCCCCCTCTTTGAGAGCAACAGCCTCATTCAGCAGCTTGACCTCTACGTCTGGCGGGAGGCGGCCTCCCAGGTCAGACACTGGCGGGAGAAATTCGGCATATCCGTGCCGGTCTCCGTGAACGTGTCCAGGATCGATATGTACGACCCGGGGCTCATCGACACCTTCCGGGGAATATTGGAGGATTATTCCATCTCCCCCAGCGAGCTGCTGCTGGAGATAACGGAGTCGGCCTACACCCAGAACTCCGCCCAGATAATCGAGACGGTGAACGAGCTGAGAAGTCTTGGCTTCCGTATCGAGATGGACGACTTCGGCACCGGGTATTCCTCCCTCAGCATGATATCCAGCCTGCCCATAGACGCCCTGAAGCTGGACATGCGCTTCATACGCAACGCCTTTTCCCAGCGCAGGGACATACGCATGCTGGAGCTTATTATCGACATCGCCGAATACTTAGGCGTCCCCACCATTGCCGAGGGCGTAGAGACGGAGGACCAGCTTGAAGCCCTGCGGGACATGGGCTGCGATATAGTCCAGGGCTACTATTTCTCAAAGCCGGTGCCGCCGGAGGAATACGAGCATTTCATGGCGGAGGAAAAGGTGAGAAGGGACGAGCCAGCACCGGCGCCCTCCCTGCCCAAAAGAACCCGGGACAAGTACGTCTCCTACGCCAACATCGCCCACGCCCTTTCCAGCGGGTTTGAGAACATTTATTACGTGGACACGCTGACAGATCACTTTGTGGAGTTCTCTCCCCGGGGAAAGCCCGACGATCTGCAGATCGAGCGGGGCGGCGGAGATTTCTTCGACGTGATCCGCCGCAGCGTCGTATCCTCCCTGCACCCCGAGGACAGGGAGAGAGTTACCGCCTGCCTGGAAAAGAGAGCTCTGCTCTCCCAGCTTCTGGGGGACAGCAGCTTTTCCATCACCTACCGGGTCATGGAAAACGGCGCTCCGGTGTATTACAACCTAAAGGCCGTGCGCGCCGGCGGGCAGGATGACCACCACATGGTGGTGGGAATCAGCAACGTTGACGACCTCACCCGCCAGGCCATAAGCTATCAGGAGGCCAGGGCCAGGAGCACGGAGTTCTTCAACATTGCCCAGGCGCTCTCCGGCGAGTTTGAGAGCATTTACTACGTGAACACAAAAACCGGAGATTATACCGAGTTTACCGCCAATGGCACCTATGACAAGCTGCAGATAGAAAAAACCGGCACCGGATTTTTCGAGGAGTGCGTCAAAAACATCCAGACGGTGGTATATGCCGACGACCGGTCTCTCGTCTCCGCCGCCCTTACGAAAGAAGCCCTGTCGGCCTTCGGGGAAACCCGCACCATAGACTACCGGCTCATGATAGACGGCTCCCCCGTTTACTACCGCATGAAGATAATGAACACCGTTTCCGGGGACCGGGAGCACGTGGTCATCGGCGTTTGCAACATTGCAAGCCAGATGAGCAGGGAGCTGGAGCTGGCCGAGGCAAGAGAGCTGGCCTTCAAGGACGCTCTGACCGGCATCAAGAACACCCGCTCCTACGTCCAGAGCGAGCAGCAGCTCAACGGGGAGATCGAGCGGGGAGACTGCCGCCCCTTCTCCGTTGTGGTGTGCGATATAAACGACTTAAAGGGCGTAAACGACACCAAGGGACACAAGGCTGGCGACCGGTATATAAAAGACGCCTGCGCCCTTATATGCCGCATTTTCGCCCACAGCCCCGTCTTCCGGGTGGGAGGCGACGAGTTCACCGTAATTCTGTCAGGACGGGACTATGAGCACAGGGAAAAGCTCATGGAGGAGCTTCGCACCGTATGCGCCGAAAACCGGAAAACAGGCGCCGTGACCGTGGCGGGAGGCATTTCGGACTACATCCCCGGAAAGGATTCCTGCGTCGCCGACGTCTTCGGCAGAGCCGACAGCGACATGTACGCCAACAAAGCGGCGGTAAAGAGGGGTTAAACAACAACTTAAAAGCGGCATCGGTTTTTTCATTCCGATGCCGCTTTTTGTTTTCAGAACAGGGAGTCATGGTAATCTGTTATTTCCGTCAGAAGCTCTTCCATGGCAGCGATCTCGCTTGCCTTTTTCGTTGCGATATTCAGCCTTCTGCCGCTTTCGTATTCTATGTGCAGGTCGAGGGAAAGGTCCTCCGAGTCCTCCTCATCTCCGTCGGCGTCTCCGCCCATGCCGTAGTAGCCGGAGCCGTGGTCAAAATAGCTGAAATCGTATTTGGTGCTCAGGTCGTAAGGGTAAAGGAGCCGGGTGAGCTTTTCGTAGTAGTCCTCAGGGAACAGGATGAATTCCCGGAAGACCGTCTCATGCTTTTCGTCGTCATAGACAGACTTTTCCAGCAGATAGGTCTCGCCGTCTATTGCCTTGTCCTCCCCCACGTTTATGCCGAGGTATTCAAGATAGAGTCCGTCCTTTTTGAAGAACAAAACAAGGCTCGTGACCTGGGACTCTTCCTTTTCGGGATAGAGGGAATCGTACCCCCTTGCGGAAAACCAGTCGGCGAAGACCGTGTAAACATCCTTTGCCCAATCCGCCTCCGGAAAGTTGTTCACGGTGTAGTTCAGCTTTTCGCCCGAGGCGTAAACAACGTTCAGGTTGGACGCCTGATACTCCGGCGGCAGCCCCGACGTGACCCTGTACACTCCGTTTCTGGCCGCCATATCGTTCCTGTCAAGCACCTCCTGCAGGGCAGCAAGAAGCTCCCCGTCGGCAGGCAGGCTGAGGCCGGATTTTTCCTCCGAGGCCGTAAGAACGCCGTTTTCGTCCGGCTTTACCTGAAAGACGAAAAAGTGGTTTTCCGTCGCCGTCCAGCGGTCTCTGAGATAAAAGTTGGCGTAAAAGTCCGTTATGTCCTTGGATTCTATCACCTTGGGGGCATTTTCGTCGGTATTGTCAACCGTGCCTCCGGAGATAGAGGCGGGCGGGGGCGTTTCCTCACACCCGGCAAAGCCGAACACGGCGGCAGCGCACAAAAGCGCCGCCAGTATGCGTTTTTTCATCATAGCACCTCACTTCTCCGCTCCCGCTCTCCAGCGGACCTTCAGTTCCTTGCTCTTGATATCTCCGCCGTCAATAAGGTCGGTCGAGCTGTGCATGTGGCCGTTGGAGGTGTAGATTATCCGGTCGCCGTCATCCATGGCAAACCAGACCTCGCAGGAGGACGTGGTGTATTCGCTGGTCGCCTCGTAATAATAGGCGTTTATCTGATGTATCCCCAGCTCTTTTAGCTGGTCAAGCTCGGAGACGAGCTTTTCGTCCTCAGTTATGTCGTACTCCGCCTCCATGCCCTCGGCGACATAGACGTCCCCGTCCATGTATATCTTTATCTCCGGGTTTTCCGTCAGGTGTCCGCTCACCTGCTGCATGACGGAGTCGAAGAGAGCGGCGTTCTTGTTGAAGGTGAGGGACTGGTTCCTGTAAGGTATCTGCAGCCCCATATAGATTATTATTGCCGCAAACAGGCACACGAGAATTACTTTTCTGACCCAGGGTTTCATATCGTTCCTCCCTTAATAAGCTCGTCAAGAGTCTTCGGCGCGTAGTTCATACAGGGCAGCATGGCCCCCACGTTCGCCATGCGGCAGACGTCGTCTCTCACATACAGCTGCCGCAGGAGCCGTTTTCCGTTTTCCGTCACGTTGTGTTCGTAGCCGGTGTGGACGTGGCCGTAAAGGTGATACCAGCCGAAATAGTGGTTGTGGAAGGAGATAATGGGATAGTGGCACAGGACCACATGTCTGCCCTCGTCCTCGATCTCCCTGTATTCGGCTGTTTCCTCAAACAGATCGGCGGCGGCCTTTACCGCCCCGGGGTCGTCGTGATTTCCGATTATAAGCCGCTTTTTGCCGTTCAGGCGGGATAAAAGCTCCCGCCATCTGGCGCCGTCCCCGGAGCAGAAGTCGCCTAATATCCAGGTCTCGTCCCCGGCCGACACGACGCCGTTCCAGGCCTTTATCATGGCCTCGTTCATCATTTCGACGCTGTCAAAGGGCCTGTCGTCGTAGGCGATTATATCGCCGTAATCAAAATGCAGGTCGGCTATGTATCTGACGGCCATCAAATCACCTCGCTATGTTCTTAAACTTACCATTTTTGTTACCGAGCGGCTATCCCGGATACGGGACACTCTTCGTAACGCAGCAAAGTTCTTTTTGGTACTTTTTCTTTCAAGAAAAAGTATCACTCGGCCGCCGCCAGCAGACTGCGGGTGTATTCCTCCTTGGGGTGGTCATAGACCTCCGAGACCTCGCCCTGCTCCACCACCCGGCCGTTTTTCATCACCAGCACTCTGTCGCATAGCTGATAGACCACGTTCAGGTCGTGGGAAATGAAGAGGTAGCTGAGATCCAGCTCGTCCCGAAGCTGCCTTAAAAGCCTCAGTATCTGGGCCTGGATAGTTACGTCCAGGGCGCTGACCGGCTCGTCGGCTATTATGAATCTCGGCCTTCTTATAAGGGCCGCAGCTATGCTCACTCTCTGTCTCATGCCGCCGGAAAGCTCGTCCGGCTTGGCCTTTAAGACCTCCTCGCCCAGCTCCACGCGGGAGAGCATGTCCCGCACCCGGCGCTTCCGCTCGGCAGCGTCGTATTTTCCGTAGATGCGCAGGGGCTCCTCCAGCGCCCATTCCACGTCGTAGGCGGGGTTGAGCGCGCTGTAGGGGTCCTGAAAAATTATCTGGGGTCTGGGGGTGTAATGGGTTATTTTCCCCTGAGTGGGCTTAATGAGCCCCAGTATCAGCTTTGCCAGAGTGGATTTTCCGCTGCCGCTTTCACCCACGAGGCCCATTATCTCCCCGTGGCGGACGTTGAAATCCACGTCGAAAAGTATCTGCTTATAGGTGCTTTTTCCCAGTATGTCCCGGCTTTTGTAGCCGCCGCTCACATGGTCCACCCACAATACAAGGTCGTTGCT
>JAFYCQ010000251.1 GCA_017539635.1 Oscillospiraceae bacterium | reverse complement strand
TAGTTGGTTCTCTCGTAGTCCGCTTTTAATTCCTCAGTCACGTCGAGAGCTATCCCGGCGCCGTTATAGAAGACCTCGCTCCAATCGATTTCCTCGGGCCTGTAATAGGAGCAAACGAAAAAGCCGTTTTCGTTATAGTCCAAGTTTTCCGTGAGCTCGTCCAGCTCCTCCACGGTCAGTTGACGGATCCGGGGCTCTTCTTCCTCCGGCTCAGGCTCAGGTGCGGCAGCGGGAGCAGCCGTCTCGTCGGGGGCTGCGGAAGATCCCGGAGAAGCCGGGGCCGGGTCGGCCGAGGGCTGCACATTCGTATCTCCGCAGGAGGAGAGAAGCCGCAGCGCCCCCAGGCAAAGAGTCAATGCAAGTTTAAGCTTTTTCATTTATATCCTCACTCTTTTTCGGGCATGGCGTTTGCGTAGCTTATAATGATATCCGCGGCGGCGTCTAAATCCATGCCGGTGACGTTAAGGCATATATCGTAGTTTTTCGTGCTGCCCCAGGCGCTGTCAGTATGGAAGTTGTAGTAATTGGCCCGCTCCTTGTCGATCTTCTTTATCATGTCCCGGGCCTTGTCCTCGGTGAGCTCATAGGTGCTCATTATGCGGTGCACCCGCTCCTCAAGCTCTGAGCGGATGAACACGCGGCAGAGGCCCTTTTCGTCCTTCAGTATGTAGTCGGCGCACCTGCCGACGATCACGCAGGACTCTTTGGCGTAATTCCTTATCACGTCGCACTGAGCAAGAAAAACCTGCTCGCCTAAAGGCAGGGGAGGCGAAGCGTGGGTAAGCCCCGGTATGCTCATGCTCATGGAAAGGGAGTACAGCAGGGCGCTGGTGGGCTTTTCGTCGTAGAGCTTCGCCAGCTTCTCGTCTATGCCTCCGGCCCTGGCCGCCTCTGATACGAGGCGCCCGTCATAGCACTCGATGCCGAGCTTCCGGGCTATGTGCTTGCCGATCTCGCGGCCGCCGGTGCCGTGTTCCCGTCCGATGGTGATGATCTTTTTCATGAAAGACTCCTTTCGATAGAATCAGCCTGCCTCTTAAATCAGAACTGCGTCAGACAGTAAACGAAATATCCCGCCACCAGAACGGCCCCCTGGATCCTGAAGCCCCGCTTCATGATTATCAAAGGCAGCATCAGTATAGCCATGGCGAGGACCGCAATGGGCAGGTCAACGACTATCGCGGCTGCCGAGGGCGTCACCGTGGTGAGCACCGAGGGGATGCCTATCACCAGCATGAAATTCAGCAGATTGGCGCCTAAGATATTGCCGACGGAGACGTTGGCGTGGCCCTTGATGAGAGAGGATATGGCCGTTACCAGCTCCGGCAGGGAGGTGCCCAGGGCAATAAAGGTGACCGCCACAACGCGCTCGGGAACGCCTATCGCCAGGGCAATGAGAGTTCCCTGGGAAACCAGGAGCCGCGCCCCGGCAAAGAGCATTGCGGCGCAGACTACCAGGATGATGATGTTTTTCGGCATGGAAACCTTGGGAGCTTCTGCCTCGGTTTCGCTCTTTTCCTCAGCCTCGGGGCCGTCAGCGAGGGCGGTTCCCTTTTTGGAGCTCGTGACGATGGAGATTATCGCGTAGGCTATGAACATGCACACCAGGATTATGCCGATGAGCAGGTGGTAGTAGCCGACGAAGCGCCCGAAGATAAAGCACAGTGCCGCCGCAGCGAAGAAATAAGCTGTGCGCCAGCCGATGGTGGAGCGGTCGGCGTTCTTTTCCGGCTTTACGAGCATCACAAGGCCCGCTATAAGGGCGGTGTTGCAGATAATGGAGCCGAAGGCGTTGCCCACGGAGATGTCCGCCGAGCCGGAAAGGCCTGCGGTGGTGGAGACCAGTATCTCCGGCAGGGTGGTGCCTAAACTGACCACCGTGGCGCCTATGACTATGTCGCTTATGCCCGACGCCTTGGCGATGCGCACGGCAGCGTCAACGAATCTGTCGCCGGCGAAGATGATAAGGGCGAGCCCCAAAAGAAAAAGCAGTACAGTTGCGATCAAAGCTCAAAATCCTCCGTTGTGAAAGCCTCGGTTTTGATAGGGCTCAGTCTGTCCGGCTCGCGCTTTAAGGGATCATAGCGGAACTTGGGACATGAGCCGTCGGCGTTTACCACGCCGCGTTTTAAGCATATTACCTCCGTAGGGCTTATTCGGGAGCCAGACAGGCAGTAAGCGCAGCAGGGGCCGATTTTTTTGTTGAAGAGCATATTTTGCCTCCGGTCTTTTTTCGGCGGTTTTTCCGCCTTTTATGACGGATATAATTATATACTCTTTTTGTCGCCTTTTCCAGCACTTTTTACAGAAAGAACGGAAAGTGTCAAAAAACATGCGGAAAGCACGAAAAGCGGCAGCGTGACAGCCGCCGGAGACGCCGCTGCGCCGGGCATGGAAACTGCCGGCACCGCCGCCGGAAAGGCGAGACATATAACGGCGGTCAAAAATGCCGAAAGGCAGCCGTACAGCAGCTTTCCCAGGAAATACCGCCGGGGCGAAAGCCCCGTGCCGGAAAGCAGGGACAGAGTCTGAAAATGCACCGACAATCCTCCCCACCCGAGCATGAAGGCTGCAAGGGAGAGAGAAAGCATGCCGGGAGACCCCGCCAGTGTCCAGACGCCGGAAAATAGCTCTAAAAACCCGGTGAGCAGCTTTTCCGACCAGAATACGCCCAGGCCGGTTTTCCCCAAAACGGCGGCCGCCGCCGGGAAAACGCCCGTCACCTTGAGAAGCCTCACGATAACGGAAAAGAAAATGATAAACCCGCTCACGCCTATGACTCCGGAAAAGGAGGAGGAAACGCTTGAAACCAGCCCGGAGATCAGTCCTTCCTCCTCGCGGTTCACCGGCGCCGGCTTTAGCCGCGCTCTTTTTCCGAACAGCAGCCCCAAAAGGACGGCGCAGAAAGCGTGGACGATAAGAAGCAGCATCCCCGCTTTTGTGCTGCCGAACACCTCCGGCCCTAAGACGCCTAAAATGAACGCGGGGCCGGAGTTGTTGCAGAAGGCCAGAAGTCTCTCCGCCTCATCCTTTTGTATATCGCCCCTTAAATAGCAGGCGGCGACGGTCCTGGCCCCCACCGGGTAGCCGCCCATGAGCCCTAAGAGAAAGGCCGCCGCTCCCGGCGGGACGGAAAGATTTTTCGGCAGATACCCGGTTCCGGGAGAGCAGAGCTTCACCGTCATGGAAGACACCACGAAAAAAGGAAAAAGGGAGGGCACGATGACGTTCACACACAGCGCTATTGCCTCGGAAGCCGCCCCGGCGCTCTCCTTTGGGTACAGGGCAAGCCCCAGGGCCAGAAGAATCAGAAAAGCGCCGAAAAGTGCGCCTGAAACCGTCTTTTTCATATATATCACCAATAATGATTATGCGCCGGGAATGTTATTATTGCCGATGACAGCATAGATTAAAAGGTGAGGAGGTGTCTTCCGTTGAAAAAAAGAAACGCCATGAGCGACGCGATCGACAAGACGGCGGAGCTCTTCG
>JAFYCQ010000250.1 GCA_017539635.1 Oscillospiraceae bacterium | reverse complement strand
GCTACGCCAACCGGGCAGAGGTCGCCACGATGATAGAAAGATCCGTGGCGCTGATGGTCAAGTAAAAAGCAAAAAATAATTTCTTCTCGGAACATGTTTTGGGAAGCGGGAGCTTTTTCCCGCTTCCCAAAAACAGTATGAAACAATCAAAAATCCAGCGTTGTACGGAGAACCTTAGTATGACAGAGAAAAAACGGTTAGGCCCGCCAAGGTACGGCGTCAGATTTGCCGTCCTTACAGCCGCTTTCGTCCTGGTGTTTTTCGCCTCTTTCCTTTTGGGAAGATACGGCGTCACGCCGGGAACGCTGGCGGAGATACTTACGGCCCGTTTTCTGAATACAGTCAGCTTCGGCCATATAAGCCTCCCACGTTACCTGGACGGGGACGGAGGAGGCCGCCGTTCTGAGCATCCGGATGCCCCGCATATTCTGCGCCCTGCTGATAGGCGCGGCCCTGTCGGCGGCGGGAGCCTCATATCAGGGCATGTTCAGAAACCCCATGGTGTCGCCGGATCTTCTGGGGGCCTCCACGGGGGCGGGCTTCGGCGCTGCTTTGGCGATACTGCTTTCCTTCGACTATTTCGGCATTACGATAATGGCCTTCTGCTTCGGCCTGGGGGCCGTGCTGCTGGCCTATACGGTAAGCCGTTTTTCAAAGCTGGAAACCACCCTTTCAATGGTGCTCTCCGGCGTCATGATCGGCTCGCTGTTTTCCGCGGCCACCTCCTTCGTCAAGCTGGTGGCGGACACGGAGGATCAGCTCCCCGCCATAACCTACTGGCTCATGGGCTCGTTAAGCTCCATAAAGGGCAGGGACGCGCTTTTCGCCTTCGTGCCTATCTTCCTGGGCCTTGTCCCTCTCATTCTGCTCTGCTGGCGGATAAACCTGCTAACTGTGAGCGAGGCGGAGGCCCGGAGCATGGGGGTGAACACCGACAGGCTGCGGGCGGTGGTGATAATCTGCGCCACCCTCGTTACCTCGGCAAGCGTGTCGGTAAGCGGCATGATAGGCTGGGTGGGGCTTGTGATCCCCCACTTCTGCCGGCTTTTATTCGGCTACGATTACCGCCGGCTCATACCGGCCTCCATACTCATGGGCGGCACGTTCCTCATGCTTGTGGACGATATTGCCAGAGTAGCCACCACCAGCGAAATACCCCTCGGCATACTCACCAGCTTCGTGGGCGCTCCGGTATTCGTCTGGCTCATCCTTACGGGAGGTGGTCGGCGTGCGCCTTGAAATAGAAAACGTGTGCTTCTCCTACGGCGAAAGGGAAATACTGCACGATGTCTCCTTCTCGGCAGGATCCGGGGAGCTCATCGCGGTACTTGGCCCTAACGGCGTGGGAAAAAGTACGTTTTTCCAATGCGTTTTAGGTTACTTAAAGCCCCAAAGCGGCAGTATCCTCATAGACGGCAAAAGCCCCACGGAAATGAGCAGAGCCGAGCTTGCCGGAAAGGCGGCCTATATACCGCAGTCGGCCTCGCCGGTCTATAACTACACGGTTCTGGAAATGGTTACTATGGGCATGGCGGCGCAGCTGAAGCTTTTGCGCTCACCGGGGCCGGAGCAGAAGGAGCGGGCCATGGAGGCGCTAAGGAGCCTGGGGGTTTCCCATTTGGCGGAGAGGGGCTGCAATCAGATAAGCGGCGGAGAAAGACAGCTCATGCTGCTGGCGAGGGCTTTGGTCCAGGACGCCAAAATGCTCATAATGGACGAGCCCACGGCAAATCTCGACTACGGAAACAGCTTCAGAGTCATGGAGCGCATACGCACCTTGGGAGAGGCGGGATATACCGTTCTATTTTCCACCCACGAGCCCAACCAGGCCTTCCGCTATGCCAGCCGGGTGCTGGCCCTGAAGGGGGGACGTGTCCTGGCAGACGGCGTGCCGGGGGAGACATTGTCCGAGGAAACGCTGTCCGAGCTCTACGGCATACCCGTGGCCGTCAGGGGCGTGACCTTAAAGGGCGAGCCCTTCCGTGTATCTATCCCCTACGAATGAGGTGTTCGGCATGAAAAAGATAATTGCTCTCATCTTGACGCTTGCGGCGCTTTTGTGCCTTTTTACGGCCTGCGGCGGTGAAACCGACATCCCCGACGGGGTGGAGACGGTCATATTCACCGACAGCTCCGGGAGAAAGGTGGAGGTGCCGAAGGACATAACCCGCGTGGCCCCCTCCGGGGCCGTCGCCACCATGTTTTTAGCCTCCGTGTGTCCTGAGTACATGGTGTGCATAAGCTCGACGCCTTCCTCCGGGCAGTACAAGTATTTGGACGAGCGCCTAATTAAGCTGCCCACCACGGGACAGCTCTACGGCAGCAAGAGCACCATAAACCTCGAAGCGCTGCTGACTGCCGAGCCCCAGGTCATAATCGACTTAGGCGACGCAAAGGACGGGATCTCACGGGATATGGACGCCCTGCAGAAGCAGACCCGCATCCCCGTGGTGTTCATCGAGGCAGACCTAAACCACATGGCGGCGGCATTCCGCTCTTTGGGGCAGCTTCTCTCCGGAAAGGAGGAGCGGTGTAAGGAGCTGGCGGGATATGTTGAAGAAACGCTGAATACAGCGGCGGAAAACTCTGCCAAAGTCAGGGACGACGAGCGTGTTTCCGTCATGTACACCTCCGGCGTATCCGGCCTTAACACCAACGCAAAGGGCTCCACCCAGGAGCAGGTTTTGGGCCTTGTGGGCGCCGACAACCCCATTGTGGTGGAGGACGTGAGCAACAGGGGCGGCGGCAACACCGTAAACATGGAGCAGCTTTATAACTTTGACCCGGACGTTATCCTCTTCACCTCCGGCAGCTATTACGAAAAAGCCGCGGAGGATCACGCCTGGCGGGAACTGCGGGCGGTAAGGAACGGGGATTATTACGAGATACCCTGCCTGCCCTATAACTGGATGAGCAATCCCCCCAGCCTCAATATGCTGCTGGGCGTGCGTTGGCTGGGAAATCTGCTTTACCCCCAGTATTACGACTACGATATGGCCGCCGAGGCCCAAAGAGCCTATAAGCTCCTTTGGGATTACGAATTAAGCGGCGAAGAGGTCTCGGAAATGCTCGCCGACTCAACGCTTAAAGCGAGGGGCGCGCCATGAGGACGATTCGGAAAACCGCGGCCGCGGTATTTGCCGTGATGCTCCTTTCTCTCCTCGTCGTTCCGGCTCTCGCCGACTCGGTGACGGACACCATCGGCATTTACGTGGGCTATTACGGCTGGAGCGAGGACGAGTATCTGGAAAAGGCTACCTACCACTGGACGGAGCTGGACGACGCCTACGGCGGGAACCTGGACACCCACACGGTGATTTACAGCTATTACAGCGGCAGCCGGACTTACCTCGTGGCGGCAAGGGGCTTTTATATACGGGATCTGTTTTCCTACGCCGGAATAGACTTCGGAAGCATCGGCAGCGTGGATTTTTTCACTAAGGATCACTCCAACGGCGCTTACAGGAGCTTTACTAAATACTCCCTTTTCGATATGCCACGGTACTATTTCCCCAACCTGGCCGCCAATGAGGAGACGGGGGAGATCTACGCCTACGACGGGGACGATATATGGAACGGCGCTTCCTCCGTTGAAGCCATGCTGGCGCTGGAGGATTTTACGGAATGGGACGTGCCCGGCGCTGAATTCCAGGAGCTTTACGACCCCTCCATGATGAGCGCAAACGCGAGATTCCACCTGTTTTTCGGCCAGTCCAAGCCCTCGGAGGCAAGCACCAGCTCGGCGGCAAAATACTGCTACAAGAT
>JAFYCQ010000249.1 GCA_017539635.1 Oscillospiraceae bacterium | reverse complement strand
GAGCTCCTCGGACTCCTTCACATACACAAAGCCCCGGGTGATGATGTCCGGGCCGGAGACTATCTCCCCGTCCTCGTCGGAAATGCTCACCACCACCACCAGCATACCGTCCTGGGCCAAATGCTTTCTGTCCCGCAGCACCACGCTGCCCACGTCGCCCACGCCGGAGCCGTCCACAAAGGTGCGCCCGGCGGGTACGGTGCCGTTTTTCTTTATGCTGCGGCCCGAGAGCTCCATTACGGTTCCTATTTCGCTTATCAGGATATTTTTAGTGGGTATGCCCATGACCTCGGCCAGCTGGGCGTGGGCCCTCAAATGCCGGTACTCGCCGTGGAGGGGGATGAAGAACTTCGGGCGCACGATGCCCAGCATTATCTTCAGCTCCTCCCGGCAGGCGTGGCCGGAGGCGTGGAGGTCCGAGGCCCTGTCATAGACAACGTCGGCGCCCTTGCGCAGAAGCTCGTCTATGACCTTGCTGATGGAGTTTTCGTTCCCCGGTATGGCCGAGGCGGAGAGGATGACCTTGTCCGTCGCCCCTATCTCTATCTGCTTGTGGCCGGTGAAGGCCATGCGGTAAAGGGCGCTCATGCTCTCACCCTGGCTGCCGGTGGTTATCACCACGGCCTTGTCCCGTGGGAGGTTCTTGAGCTGATTTATGTCAACCAGCGTGCCCTCGGGTATCTTCATGTACCCCAATTCCGTGGCCACACGCATGACGTTTTCCATGCTGCGGCCCGTTAGGGCTACCTTGCGCCCGTAACGGGCCGCGCTGTTTATGACCTGCTGGATGCGGTGGACGTTGGAGGCGAAGGTGGTGACGATAATCCGCTTGTCGCAGTCCTTGAATTCCAGGTCCAGGCTGTCGCCGACCTTTCTCTCAGAGCGGGAATAGCCCGGCCTTTCGGCGTTGGTGGAGTCGGCGCACAGGGCCAGAACTCCCTTTTTTCCCAGCTCGCACAGACGGTGTATGTCTATCATGTCGCCGTCTATGGGGGTGGCGTCTATCTTGTAGTCGCCGGTGTGGATGATGACGCCCACCGGCGTTTTTATCGCCAGCGCCACGGCGTCCGCCACGCTGTGATTTACGTGGATGAGCTCCACCTTGAAGCAGCCGGCCTTGAAGCTCTCACCGGCGTTCACCGTGTTTATTACCGGCTTTTCCGGCAGATCGAATTCCGAGAGCTTGGCCTCGATGAGCCCGGCAGTGAGGCGCGTTGCGTAAATGGGGACATTTATCTCGTTTAAGAGGTAGGGTATGCCCCCGATGTGATCCTCGTGGCCGTGAGTCACGGCCAGGGCCCTTATCCTGTCTTTGTTTTTGACCAGATAGGTGAAATCCGGGATGATGATGTCGATACCGTACATATCGTCCTCCGGAAAGCCCATGCCGCAGTCCACGATGAGAATATCCCCGCCGTACTCATAGACCGTCAGATTCTTGCCGATCTCACCCAGTCCGCCGAGGGAAATGATTTTCAGTTTTTCCGCCATTAATCAATAATCTCCTTAATATGACAAAATATGTAAGCTGACGGAAAATTTAAACATAAAAATCCTGACCCGATAAATGCGCCCTCTCCAAAGCCCTGTATCGCCCGGAGATATGCCCGTTTACCGAATCTGATATGAAATTTTCCGTTATATGAAGCGTCATAGGACGCCAAAGCACTGTTTCAAGTATATCCTTAATCAAACAATTTTAACACAGAAATACGAATTAGTCAAATTTCCCGGCGGCCTTCCAGCGCCCGCATCAGGGTGGCGTCGTCGGCAAACTCCAGAGATGCCCCCACGGGCACGCCGTAGGCAAGGCGGGTAACGGTGACGCCGAAGGGCTTTATCAGGCGGGAAATATACTTCGCCGTGGTCTCGCCCTCAGTGTCGGGATTTGTGGCCATGATGACCTCGGAAACGTCCCCGTCTGCCACCCGGGCTACCAGCTCCTTGATTTTGATGTCGTCGGGGCCCACGTGGGAAATGGGGGATATGACCCCGTGGAGCACGTGATAGAGCCCCTTGTATTCCCGGGAGCGCTCGATGGCGAAAACGTCCCTGGGGTCGGAGACGACGCAGATTACCTTTTCGTCCCTGTTTTTGTCGGCGCAGATACGGCAGGTCTCGCCGTCGGTCAGATTCTGGCACACGGAGCAGGTGTGAACGCTTTCCCTGGCCTCTAAAATGGCCTGGGAAAAGGCCTCTGCCTCCCCCTCGGGCAGGGAGAGCACGTGAAAAGCCAGCCGCTGGGCCGACTTTCGTCCTATGCCCGGCAGACTCGCGAAGCGGTCTATGAGGTTTTCAAGGGAAGGGGGAAAAGAGCTCATGGTTTACTCCTCATTCTCGCCCCGGAGGGCGCGGATCCTGGCCGCCCTGTCGGAGGCCCTGAAAATGTCGCTTCCGGCCACGAGGACGTTTGCCCCGGCTGAAACACACTGCCTTGCCGTTTCCGGGCATATTCCGCCGTCAACCTCCAGCTCCACGCTCAGTCCGCGGTTTTCTATCTCGGAGCGCAGGGCGGCTATCTTCGGCAGCATGTCCGGCATGAAGGCCTGACCGCCGAAGCCGGGCTCCACGGTCATGACAAGGGCAAGGTCGATGGCCTCAAGATATGGAAAGAGGGCGGAGGCGGGGGTCTTGGGCTTTACGGAGAGCCCCGCTTTTTTGCCCTTGTTGTGTATCTCGATTATGGCGCGCCTTATCTCGTCCTCCGGCGCCGCCTCCACATGCAGCGTCACGATGTCCGCCCCGTTTTCGGCGAAGATGCCGGCAAAAAACAGGGGAGTGGCTATCATCAGATGGGCGTCTATCACCATTTCGGTGTACTTTCTGACGCTTTTGAGAACGGGCACGCCGATGGAAATATTGGGAACGAAAAGTCCGTCCATAACGTCAAAATGGATGTAATCGGCGCAATTTACGCTGTCTATCTCCTCGCCCAGCCGGGCAAAATCGGCGGAGAGGATGGAGGGGGCTATTTTTATCATGGCACGTTACCTCGGCCCGCACCGGGACGGGCTTTCCGGAATAGTAATGTAAAGGCGGGCGTTCGCTTTTATATAGGGGTCGGGGGGAAGCGAGCAGATCCCCTCGGCTCCGTCGGCACTGTAACAATAATATCTCCCCGGGGGCGGGAGGTCAAGAACTTTCCTCTTTTTACTCCGTTTTACTTGACACTTGGCGGCGCAAAATATACAATATACTATAATACAAAATACAAGGGAGGCGAGGCGCTTTGAAAGAGGTCAGACACAGATCGGCGGTGCCGCTTTACTTGTCGGCGGCGGTCTGGGCGATTTGGTGCGGCTTTCTGCCGCTGTACAGATTCTGGCATTTTCTGGCGCTCATCGCCGTGACCGTCGTGGTGGGCCTTGCGGCACGAAAGATATTCCCCGGCCGGGTCGAGTACGTGGAGGTCCCGCCGGAGCCCGTCACCACCGGGGACGAGAAGATAGACGAGCTCCTGCGCAAGGGGGACGAGGCCGCTGCCGAAATGGACAGGCTCCGCTCTTCGATCCGGAACGAGGGGATAAAGCGCAAAACGGCGGAGCTAACAGAGCTTGCCAAGCGGATATTCGCCGACCTTGTGGAGGATCCTGGAGATTACCAGCAGGTAAAGCGTTTTTCCGACTATTACCTCCCCACCTCCATAAAGCTGCTGAGCGCCTACGGACGCCTTGAAAAGCAGGGAGTGGAGGGCGAGAACATCACCGGCACCATGGAGAAGATCGACGCCATTCTGGACACTACCGTAAAGGCATACAGAAAACAGCTCGACGCGCTTTTCGCCGACCAGGCGATGGATATAGACACAGACATAACCGTTCTGGAGGGTATGCTCGCGCGTGAGGGACTCTCCGACGGAGACCTGAAACAATAAGATTAGAAAGGACTTGTGAAAATGGACGAGAACACCAATGCCGAATATGTACCGAATCTGACGCTTGACCCATCCAGCGCCCCTGCCGCCCAGGCCGTCGCCTTCCAGACTGAGGAGGCGCGGGAGCAGAACGCCGTAAAGCTCGATTTAAGCCAGCTGTCTGAGGCCGAGCAGAAGGCAGTCACCGAGTTTGCCGAGAAAATAGACATAAACGACTCGAACCTGGTGCTCCAGTACGGCGCCGCCGCCCAGAAGAACATTGCCAATTTCTCCGAGTCCACCCTTAAAACCGTGCGCACAAAGGATATGGGCGAGGTGGGCGGAATGCTCTCTGACCTTGTGGTGCAGCTCAAGGGCTTCAACTACGGCGAGGAGGAGAAAAAGGGCCTTTTCGGCATAAGAAAAAAGGTCACGAACCAGATCGCCACAATAAAGAGCCAGTACACCAACGCCGAGGCCAATGTGGACAAGATCTCCTCCCAGCTTGAAAACCACCAGGTGGTGCTCTTGAAGGACGTAGCCATGCTGGACAAGATGTACGACATGAACCAGAACTACTTCAAGGAGCTCACCATGTACATCCTGGCCGGCAAAAAGAAGCTGGAAAGCTGCCAGGAGACATTAGACGAGCTCAAACGCAAGGCGGAGGAGTCCGGCCTGCCGGAGGACGCCCAGGCTGCCAACGATTACGCCAATCTCATAAACCGCTTTGAGAAGAAGGTCTATGACCTGGAGCTCACCAGAATGGTATCCGTCCAGATGGCGCCTCAGATCAGGCTCCTGCAGAATAACGACAGCCTCATGGTGGAAAAAATACAGACGTCTCTTGTGAACACCATCCCCCTCTGGAAAAACCAGATGGTGCTGGCCCTGGGGCTCCACCACTCGCAGCAGGCCATGGAGGCGCAGAGGGAGGTCACCAACGTGACGAACGACCTGCTGAAAAAGAACGCGGACAAGTTAAAGCAGGGCTCCGTTGATATCGCCAAGGAGTCCGAGCGGGGCATAGTGGATATCGAGACCCTGCAGCAGACCAACAAGGCCCTTATCGAGACGCTGGAAGAGGTCCGCAGCATCCAGGAGGAGGGCTCCAAAAAGCGCAGGGAGGCAGAGGCCGAGCTGGGCAGAATCGAG
>JAFYCQ010000248.1 GCA_017539635.1 Oscillospiraceae bacterium | reverse complement strand
TTTTGCTTTTTTTATACTAATAAATAACATTATATCAGAGTATTCGCGGAAAAACAACATGAAACAATGGTGACGGAACATATAAAAATGGGAAATAAAGAATTATTATGCATTGTTTTGCGGGCTGATCCATGATAAAATAATATAATACGGAAAAACGAAACGAAACGGAGGCGGCCTGATGAAAAAACGTTTGCTCTGCCTGCTGATTGCCGCAGCGGCGCTGGTCTCTCTTGCCCTCTCTGCCGGAGCGGTGAGCGAAAAGGAGCTTGCCGACGCGGTGAATAAGTCGGCGTCGTACATGTATGAGACGGTAAAAGAGCCCCAGCCGGGGGCCGTCGGCGGCGAGTGGGCCGTTCTGGGCCTTGCCCGCAGCGGCTGCGATATACCCGAGAGCTACTATCAGGAGTATTACGCCGGCGTAGTAAACTACGTCCGGGACGTGAAGGGCGTCATTCACGAGAAAAAGTACTCGGAGTATTCCCGGCTCATCATCAGTCTTTCCGCCATCGGCATGGATGCGAGGGATGTGGCCGGCTACGACCTTACAAAGCCCCTGGGGGACTATGACAAGACAATATGGCAGGGACTTAACGGCCCTATCTGGGCGCTTATCGCCCTGGATTCACGGGATTATCCGATGCCTCAGAATCCGGAGGCCGAGACCCAGGCCACCCGTCAGATGTATGTGGACCGGATACTCTCCTGCCAGCTTTCCGACGGAGGCTGGAGCCTTTTGGGAGGCACGCCGGACGCCACAGAATCCTACAAGGTCTCCGACCCGGATATAACGGGCATGGCGCTGCAGGCGCTGGCGAAATACCGGGATCAGCCTGCTGTTGCCAAGGCCATAGACGAGGCCCTTGACTGCATGAGCAAAAAGCAGGCGGCCGACGGCGGATTTTCCACACTGGGCACGCCAAACGCCGAGAGCGCCGTGCAGATTCTGGTCGCCCTTTGCGAGCTGGGCATATCGGTTGACGACGAGAGGTTCGTCAAAAACGGCATCACCGTTCTGGACAATATCATGTCCTACCGCAGCGCCGACGGAGGCTTCAAGCACACCCTTGACGGCAGCGGCAGCAATCAGCTGGCCTCCGAGCAGTGCTTTTACGGCCTGGTGGCTGCCCAGAGATTAGCGGAGGGGAAAAACAGCCTCTACCGCATGAGCGACGCCATTTCCGTTTCCGCCGGAAAAACGGGCGAGACCCCGGGCCTTCCCGGAAAGCACCCGGATGTAAAGCGTGTCCCCGTGACAGCGCCGGACACCACCTTTGACGATATTTACGACCACGAAAACCGGCAGGCCATAGAGGCCCTGGCCTCCCGGGGCATTATAAACGGCATGGGGGACGGCAATTTCGCCCCCGACGAAAAAATGAACAGAGCGCAGTTTGCCGCCATAACCGTGAGGGCCCTGGGCCTCTCTCCTGAGGTGAGAGGCGTTTTTGCCGACGTCACGGCTGACAAATGGTACGCTCCCTACATCGACACGGCCAGCGCCTATGGCATCGTAAACGGCGTGGGGGACAACAAATTCAGCCCCGACGGCACCATAACCCGCCAGGAGGCGGCCACAATGGTGGCGAGAGCGGCAAAGCTCTGCGGCATGGACACGGAGTATAATACCGCCGCCGTGCGGGATATTCTGGCCCAGTTCGGCGACTACGTAAAGACGGCCGAGTGGGCCCGCGCCCCCCTGGCTTTCTGCTACGACAGCGGCATCCTGGACGATTCCGTTCTGAATATCGAGCCCACGGTACCTATTAAGCGCTGCGAGATAGCGCAGATGCTGTTCAATCTCCTGGGAGAAGCAAACTTACTGTAAGAGGAAAAGCCTATGTGGTGGAAAAAGAACAAGTGGAAGGTCATAATCCCCGTCGTCATCGCTGCGATTTTGGCGGCGGCCTTCTGGTTCGGCGGCAGCGCGCCGGGCCTTCAGGGGCTGCCGGAGGGCGGTGAAGCTGCCGTTTCGGCCCCGGAGACGCTCGATACCCAGGAGGCGCCGGCGGTATCTCCCGCCCCCGCGCCTGAGGAAAAAGCGCCGGATAAGGAGCCGGAAGACGCCATAGTAACGCCGGAAAAGCCGGCAGCGCCGGAAGATCCCGCTCCCGAGCCGGAGGAGCCTGAAGAGGAGAAGCCTGAGGAGCCGCCGGAGGATACCGGCAGCGCAGACGAGAAGCTCCCGGAGGAAAAACCTCAGGAGGAAGAGCAGGCCCCGGAGGAAAGCCCCGCCGAGGCGCCCGAAGAAACGGAGGAGTCGGGCGCAGAGCATGACTTACCCGCGGTAAGAGACCGCTACATGACCGACCCTGTGCCGGAGGGCAGGCCCGCGCCCGTTGAGCCCCAGGATGTGAAGATAACGGACGTTCCCTGCACCTGCACCATTTCCATATCCTGCTCAACGATTTTGGACAACATGAATTGGCTGGATCCGGAAAAGGTCGAGCTGGTGCCGCCCGACGGCTGGATATTAAAGCCCGTATCCGTCACCTTCTACGAGGGCGAGAGCGTTTTCAACGTGCTCCAGCGGGTATGCAAGCAGCAGAAGATACACATGGAATTTGAAAACACCCCCATGTACAACAGCGCTTACATTGAAGGCATAAACAACCTTTACGAAT
>JAFYCQ010000247.1 GCA_017539635.1 Oscillospiraceae bacterium | reverse complement strand
TCCTCAAAGGTGGGCTCGGCGGGGGCCGCCGCCTGGACCGGCGACGGGCGGGCCGCCGGACGCGCCGTCCGGGAAGCGGGGGCCGGGGCCGAATGAGCCTGCTTGACGGAGAGGTTGATGCGTCCCGCTTCATCAATGGACAGCACCTTGACCTTTACCTCCTGACCCTCGCTGAGAAAATCGGATACGTCGCTTACGTAGGTATTGGCGATCTCGGAAATGTGGACAAGTCCGGAGCGCCCCGGCGCCAAAGTGATGAAAGCACCGAATTTCGTAATGCCAGTGACTTTGCCGGTGAGTATTGAGCCGACTTCTAAATCCATATAATATCCTCTTAATCAGTTGTGCGGTAAACCTTTTCACCCTGCTTCACGTAATTGTGGTGCCGGGCGATATCCTCCTTCACCGCATCGTCGTCGCTGTTTTCTATGTAGTAACGCAGCTCGGCGTTTTGCGCTTCCTTATCGATGACCTCCTGCTGCAGAGCTGCCGCCTCGGCTCTGGATTTCTCGATGCTGGAGCGCAGGCCTATAAGAGCGGTGATTGCATAGACTATAAGCACTATCAGAAGAATCTTCGTCATCAGTCCCATTCGTTTCAGCTTCATGACACAAGTTCCCCCTTTTGCGTCCCCGGGAGCCTCTCCCGGTATTGGTTACATTTTGATACTTTATTTTATACCTGTTTTTTTTGTTTTGGAAGTATTTTTTTAAAAAAATATTCACTTTTTTCAAAAATTTCAGCAAAAAAACGAGGGGAAACGTCAAAATCCTTACAAAAAACGACACGGCGGCGGCCAGAATGCGGAAAAAAGCCAGCGCGAACCTGCTCAGCGTGTTAAAGTACACCGCCCCGCCGAGAAGGGCGATGACCACCATAAATATCCTCTGCCTCCCCTGCCCTGCCGTTAGTCCGCAGAAAAAAAGGGCAGCGCCGCAGAGGAAACCGAAGAGCAGATCGGCGAAAAACGTGAACACGGGATGACGCAGTCTTTCCCGCGCCGCTCTCAAAGCGTCGTAAACCAACCCGGCGCCCACCCCCAGCGCAAGGGAAAATAGCGCCTGAGTGAGCTGCCGGGAAATCTCGTTTTCCATTTAACCGAAGAGCCTTGAAAGCCATCCGCCGGAGGGCCTTACGTCGTCCTCGTACTCCAGGGCGTCTATCGTCCCCTCCACTACCACCTCGCCGGAGTCGAGGCTCAGCTTTTCAAGCCGCAGGCCGCTGCCCCTGACCGCCAGCGCTCCCCGCACCGTGGTCATAAGCACGCAGGCCTCGTCAAAGCTCTCCACTCCCTCCACGCCTGTGACTGCCGCCCTCGCCCGGGCGTCAAGGCTGACGCTGTGTCCCCTCTCATAATCCCGGGAGATATCCTCATACGCCATAATTGACCTCCTGATTGCGTTTGTAACAAGTATATTCACGAAACACGGCAATATGAAAACAGGCGTTTTTTTTCTTTACCGGCGCTGCCGCTTGACATAATTCCCTTGACATCGACATCGGGAAAGGGTAATATTAGTTTTGCACATCTTTGTTACTATTTTGACAATAAATTGTAATTATTGAAAGGAGGCAGGTGTGTGAGGAGCATTCTTTCCGGCGGCGCTCTGCGCCTTGGCGGGCACAGGCTCAAGCCGATCGTCACCGCGGCTCTCACCGTCCTGCTTGCTGTTTCTCTGTTTTTCAACTCCCAGCTATGCTACGCCATCTCCGTCAACGGAGAGACAATAGGAACGGCTAAGGACAAGGCGGAGGCTGTCGAAATAGTCTCCAGCGCCGAGCAGCAGGCATCAGAAATACTGGGCTATGATTACGATCTGGAAGATAAGGTCACGGTTTCCGCCTGGCTGGGCGGAGGCGCCGAGGCGGCGGAGTCGGAGATACTCGGCCGGCTTGAGGACTTTATCAGGATAAACGTGCTTTATATAGACGGCAGGCCCGTGGCCGCCGCGGCGGACGCCAACGAGCTGAACACGGTGCTCCGGGAAGCTCTGGAGCGGTATAAGCCCGAAAACGCCGCCACAGCAAACTTTGTCCAATCCACATTTATTAATTACACCTTCGCGGACAAGGACATTCTTCAGGATATGGATGAGCTTCTGCGCCTCTCCGATCCTCTTGCCGGTGAGGAGGGCTTCCGCCTGGACGTAAAGAGCGAGGAGCGCAGCCAGTACGTCCGGGATATACCCTTTGAAACGGAATATTACGAGGACGACACGGTCTATGAGGGCGACACGGTGGTAATGACCGAGGGCATCCCGGGACGGGAGAACGTAACGGAGTGCAAAAGCTACTTTAACGGAACGCTCATAGGCTCGGAAATCGTCGCCTCCGAGATACTGGCCGAGCCTGTAACTGAGGTCGTGGCCGTCGGCACCATGGAACGCCCGCCCACAGCCTCTACCGGTGAATATATATGGCCATGTGCGGGGCTCATCACCTCCCTCTTCGGCAACCGCAGCGTCCGGGTGGGCTCCTCCAACCACAAAGGGCTGGATATCGCCTCCGCCTACGGAACGGAGATCCACGCCGCCGACGGCGGCGAGGTCACCTTTGCCGGCACTTATAGCGGCTACGGAAACCTGGTGCAGATAACCCACGACAACGGGGATATAACCTATTACGGCCACTGCTCCTCCCTTGTCGTATCAGTGGGAGAGCGGGTGGCACAGGGACAGCTTATAGCCTACATGGGCGCCACCGGCGTCGCCTCGGGCACCCACCTGCATTTTGAGGTGCGCCCCGGCGGAGGAGAGCCGGCAGATC
>JAFYCQ010000246.1 GCA_017539635.1 Oscillospiraceae bacterium | reverse complement strand
TAGAGATTATAGGACAGCTCCACCGCCGAGACGCCGGCCCCCTCAAAGAGCCGGGAGCCGAATTTGGAGCTTATGGTCTGGTTTATAGGCAGCACCCAGGTGCTTACCATGACCGGCAGCATCAGACGGAATATTTTTTTGAGTCCATCTTTTGTCCCCTCGCTTTTTGAAAGGGTCAGCCGGACTCTTTTTTTCATGAGCCAGGGTATCTGTATGAGCGCCTGCATGAGCCAGGCGATAAGAAAGGCCACGGCCAGGCCGTTTATTCCGAAATGGCGGTTGAAGAGCAGGTAGTAGCCGATGACCACCACATTGGACACCACGGAAATAAGGGCCGGGAGATTGAACTCGTCAAAGGACTGCAGGTCTCCCACGAAGGAGTAGGCCGCCGCCGTAAATACGACCGTGGGGAACATTATCCTGGTGAGGCGGGCGGCAAGGGCTGCAGTCTCCGGGTCGTAGCCGTCGGCGAAGAAATAGGTGAGCTGCCCGGAAAAAGCGATGCCCAGAAGCGTCAGCAGGGCGGAGGCCGCCAGCATGACGGCCAAAAACGTCCCGGCCAGGGAGTAGGCGTCCTTTTTGTCCCGCTTGACGAGATATTCGTTAAAAATGGGTATGAAGCTGGCGGTTATCGCCGAGGCGAAAAGGGCGTCGAAAAACACCCTCGGAATACGGCTGGCGGTGAGAAAGGCGTTGGCTTCCATCCCCGTGCCGTAGTTTATGGTGAGGAGCCGGTCCCGAATGAGACCCAGCACCTTCCCGGCGAGGGTTATCAGCATCATAAGGCTGACCGCCTTGACCGGCGCGCCCTTTTTCTCTTCCATGCTTCCTCCAAAAGAACAGAATCGAGTAGTTACACAAGTGGTCACAACAATACATGCTAATATTACCTCATTTGCCCCCTTTTTGCAACAATAATTCACGAACAGACAGCCTTTTCGTGATTGACATTATCAAATTACTTTGGTAAATTATAAAGATAAAGCAATTATGATTATTATTTGGAGGCACTATATGGGCAGCATGTATAAGAAGTACGCGTCAAAGACGTTTATACCCGAGAGAGGGGAGGCGCGGCGCTGGCCGTCCAACAAAATAAAGAAGGCACCGGTCTGGTGCAGCGTGGATCTGAGAGACGGGAACCAGTCCCTCTCCGTCCCCATGGACACGGAGGATAAGCTCCGCTATTTCAAGACGCTGGTAAACGTCGGCTTCAAGGAGATAGAGGTGGGCTACCCCTCATCCTCCACGGCTGACTTCGACACCGTAAGGGCTCTTATAGAAAAAGACCTGATCCCCGATGACGTGACGATCCAGGTGCTGGTGCAGTGCCGGGAAAGCCTCATCCGCCGTACATTCGAGGCTGTTGAGGGGGCGAAAAGGGTCATTTTCCACTTCTACAGCAACACCTCCTTTCTCCACAGGCGTGCGGTATTTGCCACCGACGAGGAGGGCGTGGTGAAAACGGCCCGGGACGCCGCGGCCCTTGTAAGGAAACTGGGGGATGAGTGCAGGAAAAAGGGCATGGATCTGCGCTACGAGTATTCCCCCGAGAGCTTTTCCGCCACCGACGGCGACTTTGCGGTCACTGTATGCAGGACCGTTATGGAGACGCTGGGCGCCTCTGAGGAGGACAAGGTCATAATAAACCTGCCCGACACGGTGGAAAAGGCCACCCCCAACGTGTTCGCCGACGAGGTGGAGTATTTTATCGACAACCTCCCCGACAGGGAAAAGGCAATTATAAGCGTCCACCCCCACAATGACAGGGGCACCGGCGTGGCGGCTGCCGAGCTGGCGCTTTTGGCGGGAGCCGAGAGGGTGGAGGGCACGCTTTTCGGCAACGGCGAGAGAGCCGGAAACGCCGACATCGTCACCCTGGCCCTCAACATGGAGTCCAAGGGCATAAACTCCGGCCTGGACTTCTCCAACCTGCCCCAGGTTAGGAGAGCTTACGAGTCCTGCACCCACATGACGGTGCCCCCGCGGCAGCCATATTCCGGAGACTTGGCCTTCACAGCCTTTGCCGGGTCTCATCAGGACGCCATCAACAAGGGCATCCACCGTATGCGCGACATGCCCGGCGAGAGTTGGGAGGTGCCCTATCTCCCCATAGATCCCTCGGATATCGGAAGGGAGTTTGAGCCCATCATCCGCATAAACAGTCAGTCCGGAAAGGGAGGAGCCGCCTTCGTCATGGAGGAGGAATACGGCTACAAGCTCCCCAAGGCCATGCACGCCGAGTTCGGAGAGCTGGTGCAGGCCGCCAGCGAGAAGGCCGGCGCGGAGCTGTCCGCCAAGGAGATATTCGACCTTTTCAACAGAGAGTACGTAAATCTCACGGCGCCCTATTCTCTCGTCCGTCACAGCTTTACCGAGACCATCGACGGGGAGGGGCATTCCCACGTCCGCTTTGACGGCACGGTGCTCAACGGAGAGCGGCAGTTTACCGTCACCGGCGAGGGCAACGGCCCCATAGACGCCTTCTTCAACGCCATCCACGGCAGGAGATTGGACCGCTTCACCTTTGTGGATTACTCGGAGCACGCGGTTTCCCAGGGCTCCGACTCCACCGGTGTTGCCTACATCCATCTGCGGGCCCAGGACGGCACGGAGGTTTTCGGCGTGGGCGTGTCCCACAACATAAACCTTGCTCCCTTAAGGGGCATCATGTCAGCCATAAACAGATACGAACGGTAATACCGGGGAGAGGTATAAATGACTATAATCATTGTCGGTATCGGCAAGGTGGGCTATACTCTGGCGGAAAACCTGGTGGCCGACGGCCACGATGTCACATTGGTTGACAACGACCCCGCCGCCCTGGGGTACGCCGACGACTCCCTTGACGTGCTCTGCGTCAAGGGCAACGGCGGCTCCATGGACGTACTGCGCTCCGCCGGCGCATCGACGGCCGACGTGGTGATAGCCGCCACGGACAGAGACGAGCTCAACATACTATGCTGCCTTATATCCAAGAAGATGGGTACCAAATACACCGTCGCCAGGATAAGAGACTACGATTACGCCCTTGAGCTCAGCCGCCTCAAAGCCGACTTGGATATCGACATGGTCATAAACCCAGAGCACGCGACCGCCACCCAGATATCCCGGCTGCTGCGCTTTTCCGCCGCGGCGGACATAGAGACCTTCTACCGGGGGCGCATTGAGCTCGTGGGCTTCAAGGTCCAGGAGGGAGACATCGTCGCCGGCGAGCCCCTTTACATGGTGAAGAAGAAGCTCCACAATATCCCGGTGCTGTTTTTCGCCGTCAATTCCGGCTCCGTCACGTCGATACCCAACGGCGCAACGGTCCTCAGCCCCGGCGACAAGGCCTACGTCATAGGGGAGCAGCACGGCATAAACATGTTCTTCAAGACTCTCGGCAGGGTAGGAGGCAAGACGAAGCGGGTCACGATAGTCGGCGGCGGCCGCATAACCCTGTATCTTGCCCGGTATCTGTCGAAGATGAACATAGACGTAAAAATAGTTGAGTCCGACGAGCAGAGATGCCGTGAGCTGTGCGAGGCGCTGCCGGAAGCCCTCATAGTCAACGGGGACGGCACGGATCAGGACCTTCTGGCCTCGGAGAACATTGAAAAATCCGACGCCTTCGCCGCCCTCACCGGCAAGGACGAGGACAATCTGATAACCGCCCTTTATGCCAAAAGGTGCGGGATACCGAAGACAATAGCCAAGATTAACAGGCAGAATTACTACAGCATAATCGACCAGCTGGGGATAGACAGCATAGTTTCCCCCAAGCAGATAACCGCTTATTTCATGCTGCAGAACATAAGAGGCATAGATTCCTCAAAGGGCAGCCGCATGGAGGAGCTCTACCAGATAGCGGGGGGCGGAGCCTCCGCCATGGTGTTTACCGTCGCGGGCAACACCAAGCACCTGGGAGAGCCGCTCAAAAGCATTCGCTTCTATGACGGTATCCTGGTGGCGCTCATATACAGGGACGGCGCCTTCATCATACCCGAGGGCAACGATTACATTAAGGAGAATGACGGCCTTACCGTTGTAACCGCCGGCAAGCCTCTGGGAGAGCTGAACGACATTTTCCGGGAGTAATACATGAACTACCGAATCATAGGAAGAACGGCGGGTACGATCCTCCTGACAGAGGCCGTATGTCTGGTGATACCGCTTATAGCGGCGCTAATTTACGGGGAAGGGGTGCTGCCCTTTATCATCTCCGCCGCCGTCATGTGCGCCGTGGGTGTTCCGCTTAACCGGTTAAAGCTGGGCAAGACCCGCTTTTACGCCCGGGACGGCTTTGCCGCGGCGGCGCTGGGCTGGATGATAATGTCCCTTTTCGGGGCGCTGCCCTTTGCCCTCTGCGGGCGCCTCGGCAGCTTTGCCGACTGTGTTTTCGAGTCGGCATCGGGCTTTACCACCACCGGCTCTTCCATCCTTACGGATATCGAGAGCCTGCCCAAAAGCATACTTCTCTGGCGCAGCTTCACCCATTTTATCGGCGGCATGGGCGTCGTGGTGCTGACCACGGCCATAGTCCCGGCGGACGGGGAGAGAGCGCAGTTTCTCATGCGGGCTGAGGTGCCCGGCCCAACGGCCGACAAGCTGGTGCCAAGACTGGCCGACTCCTCAAAGATACTTTACGCCATTTACGCCGCTCTGACGGTGATCCAGATAATACTGCTGCTTATCTGCGGCCTGTCCTTTTACGATTCCCTGAACGTGGCCTTCGCCACCGCCGGCACAGGGGGCTTTTCCGTTATGAACGCCAGCATAGGCGGCTACGGGAACTCTGCGGCGGAAGTAGTGACGTCGGTCTTCATGCTCCTTTTCGCCCTGAACTTCGTCATTTACTTCCTGATTATCACGAAAAAAGCAAAGCAGGCCTTAATGAGCGAGGAGCTGAGATTTTTCCTGGCGGTGGTGCTGGCGGCCATAATCATCGTGGCCGTAAATACCGCAGGATACTACTCGTCTCTGGGCGAAAATCTCCGGATAACCTTCTTCACCGTGGCGTCCATAATCTCCTCCACGGGCTTTTCCGTTACGGACCACGACCTGTGGCCGGAGCTTTCAAAATCCGTGGTGATAATCATAATGATGATCGGCGCCTGCGCCGGCTCCACCGGAGGCGGCATAAAGGCCTCCCGGGTGCTGCTGGGCCTCAGGACGCTGAAGCGGGCCATACTCCAGATGATACACCCCAACAGCGTGAACATCGTCCGTCTGGACGGCAGAGCGGTGGAGGAAAAGACACTCATCGGGATAATGCAGTTCATCGTCGCCTATTTTCTGACGCTTTTCATCGTCATGCTGCTGCTTTCCTTCGACCGGCTGGGCTTTGTGGAGCGGTTCACCGCCGCATTGACATGCATGAGCAACGTAGGCCCCGGCTTGGGGGCAATCGGCCCTAGCGGCAATTTCGCCGCGCTGTCGGTATTCTCAAAGCTCCTCCTGGCGCTGACAATGATAATCGGCCGCCTGGAGATATGGCCGATACTGATTTTCTTTTCGTCATTCGTATCGAAAAAGTGAAAAAATCGGGCGCCCCTATAAGGGACGTCCGTCAAAGTGTTATTTCAAAAGCGGCCTGTTTTCAGGCCGCTTTTGTGTATTCAACGATAGCTACTTCGGTAACGAAGCCCTCTCTTACTTTATTCACTATCTCTTCAAGACGCTCCATTGTAGCGTCATCAAACGACTTTTCCCCGCATTGTGTACAAACCATAGCAGGAACATTTTTAACGATAACGACCACATCGTCAAGGTCAACAATGAACTTTGTTAAAGCAGGCTCCATATCGCCCTTGCAGAAAAAACAGGTATCCATTTTATATTATAACCTCCTTCTCGTTTTCATATCCGGTTCCCATTTGTTAAGGCCGGGGTAATAAGCCGTTATTATCCATACTTCCGACGGAGCGAGGCCGCAAACGACGTGAAGAGCACGGCCGTCAGTGTTCAATATCAAACAGCTCGGAAACGGATAATCGTCAGGGTACTGCTCTATTATCTTTCCGTTAAGTATTGCGGCTATGACCTGATGCTTTGTTATACGCCGACGCAGCATTCTTAAAGCCGAATGTTCACTCCATCTGATACAGTTATTATTGCACAATTCCCGCAAAGTATCAATGCTTATCACATTAAACGCCCCGGTTTCAGCATTTTTATTAGTACATCATCATAATATCATAATCATCTGATCGGGTCAATATTCTGCTGTCCGCGGCACACAGAACAAAACTTTTCGGATTTTTGTTCCGGGCGCAACGAAATTTCTTGACAAGCGTTTTTGTATCTGCTATGCTCTTACTGTAAAAATCAATAATGTTTCCACGCCGCATGGTCTAAGGGCAAGCGCCTATGAGCATCCGGCCTGAACTGCGTAAACTCAGC
>JAFYCQ010000245.1 GCA_017539635.1 Oscillospiraceae bacterium | reverse complement strand
CTCAAGGCCAGGCTTTAAGTCTATTGACACCCGGCATCTGTCTCCGGAAAAATCCCGCAGGTGGGCGCTGGCGGAAAGAGCCAGGGGGCCGGATATGCCGAAGTGGGTAAAGAGCATCTCCCCCAACTCTTCAAAGACGAGCTTTTTCCCCTCGTAAGCTCTGAGCGTCACATTTCTCAGGGACAGCCCCTGCATTTCCCTGCAGAAGCCATCCGGGGACACAAGCGGCACAAGTGACGGCCTAGGCGGTATTATCGTATGCCCCAGCTTTTCCTCCATGGCATAGCCGTCGCCGGTGGAGCCTGTGGCGGGATAGCTCATGCCGCCGGTGGACAAAAGCGCGGCTCTGCATGAAAGCTTTCCGCCTTCATATAAAACGCCGGTAACTTTCCCGTCATCTGTAAGTATCTCCGAGGCCCTTGCCCTTAAAATCTTCGCACCGCTTTTTCTGACGTAATCCCGAAGTGCCGCCACCACATCCAGAGCCCTGTCTGAGACGGGGAATACCCGCCCTCCCCTCTCGGTTTTGAGGGGCACACCCAGGCCCTCGAAAAAAGCCATGGTGTCGGCGGGAGAAAAATCGTTCAAAGCGCTGAAAAGAAATCTGCCGTTTGCGTTTACGGCGGAAATCACGTCCCGGGGAGAGCTGTCGTTCGTAAGGTTGCAGCGTCCCTTTCCCGTTATTCCCAGCTTTAAAAGCGTCCTATCGTTCTTTTCCAGAACGGCAACAGACGATCCGCGTTCGGCCAGAAGTCCCGCTGCCAGCATGCCTGCGGCGCCTCCCCCGACGACGCAGACGTCACATTTCGTTGTCCCCATAAACGGCATACTCCGACCAGAGCTTTTCCAGTCTCTCAAAATCCTCGCTGAGGTTCCCCTTTTCGCTGTTGGCAACGGCAACGATAAGGGCGTTTATAAGCGACAGCGGCGCGACCAGGGAATCCAGGAAGGACAGCATGTCGCTCTTGGCATAGAGCTTTATATCGGAGTTCTTGGCGATAAGGGATGTCTCAGTATCGGTTATGGATACCACTTTTGCCCCCTGGTTGTGGGCAAACTGCATGGCTCTGATCGTCATGCGGGAATACCTGGGGAAGCTGATTCCGATAAAAACGTCTCCCTCTCCCACCCGCAGGATCTGCTCCAGTATCTCGTTGGGGGAGGAATCCCTCACCGTGCGCACGTTGGGCAAAAGCAGATTCAGATAAAACCCAAGGAAATTTGCCAGTGCCGCCGAGGAGCGCAGGCCCAGTATGTAAATATGCTCCGCGTTCACGATGGCGTCCACGGCGCCGTAAAAATCGCTCTTTTTGACCTCCTCGAGGGTCATGCGTATCTTATCTATATCAGAGGACAGAACGGCGGTCAGTATTTCGGTGTTGTCCGTCATGCCCTTCGCCACCTCTATCCGCTGAACGGACGTGAGGCGGTTTTTTATCATTTCCTGCAGCGCCTTGCGCATATCAGGGTATCCGTCGTAGCCAAGCTCCGCGGCAAAGCGTACAACGGTGGACTCGCTGACGCCCACTGTGGCTCCCAGCTTGCCCGCCGTCATAAATGCCGCCTTGTCATAATTGTCGGTTATGTATTTCGCAATGCGGCGCTGTCCCTTTGAAAAGCCGTTTGCAGCCGCATTGATAACGGCAAGCACGTCGTTTTCCAATATTTACCCTCCGCTCAAGATATTATTCAATATGAATAATTTAACCTTTTTTCAAGTAAAAAGCAAGTGTTATTTTGCAATTTTTCTTTATATATCTTTCATTTTTTCATGGCTCTGACGGCGTTTACCTCGGCCTCGGTCAGATACCTCCACTGTCCCGGCTTGAGGGAGCCGAGGCGCAGATTGCCCAGGGAGACGCGCTTTAACCTCGTCACCTCCAGGCCGGCGTTTTCGCAGAGCCGCCTTATCTGGCGGTTCCGCCCCTCCTGTATTCGCACCTCCAAAACGGCGCCGCTGCTTTTTCTCGCAAGCATGGTGACCTTGGCGGGCCGTGTCATCTTACCGTCTATTTCCATGGGCTCCTCCAGCTTCTCAACGCCGGAAAAACGCCCGGAAACCGTCACCCGATAGGTCTTTTCCTTCCCCTTTGAGGGGTGCATCAGGAGGTTGGCGAACTCTCCGTCGTTCGTGAGGATCAAAAGTCCCTCGGAATCCATGTCCAGCCTGCCCACGGGGTAGAGCCTTTCTCCTGTCTCCGGCAGCAGCTCCATGACCGTTTTTCTGCCTCTGTCGTCTGAGACGGAGGTTATATAGCCCCTGGGCTTGTTGAGCATGACGTAAACCCGCGCCTGCACATTGGGCAGGGGCTTTCCGTCTATCAGCAGCTCGTCTTTTTCCGGATCGGCCTTTTCCCCCAGACGGGCTTCTTTGCCGTTCAGCGTCACCCGTCCGTCCTTTATCATTGCCTCCGCTTCTCTGCGGGAGGCGGCGCCGGAGGCGGAAATTAATTTCTGTATTCTCTCCTCCATAAGGACACCTGTATCTTATCTCCAAACAACGCCCTTATCAGCTTTTCATAAGGCGTGAGCTTTATTGTCTCGTCAGCCTCAACTGTTTCGCTGTATATCAAAGGCGTTATTTTGAGCCTTTCTCCGTTTTTGAATACGGTCACGCTGCCGGCAATGTCTCCCATGTTCACTCCGGCGTAAACGAATTTCGGCGCTTCATAGAGATACGTAAGCGAATCGTCGTTTTTGAGCAGCAGAGTATAGTCCTCCGCAGCTTTAACCGTGACCGTTTCCGACGTGCCGGATATGACCGCGATTTCGATTTCCTCGTCAGAGCTTATCGCTCTCACCCTGCGGAAGCTTGAAAACGCCCAGTCGTATAGGTTTTTATGGTCATTCCAGTCGTCGGGGTCTGAAATCGTGACGCAGATAAAGCGAAGGCCGTCTCTTTCGGCGCAGGAGACCAGTATCCTCCCCGCGCTTTTCGTGTAGCCGGTCTTGACGCCTTTCACGCCCTCATATTCCCGTAACAGTCTGTTATGGTTAGTTAGGGCGCGGCCGGAAACGACCGCGTCCGTCGTGGATACGATTTTGGCAAAGGTCTCGTTTTCCATGGCGGCCATGGTGATGACCCCCAGATCCCTGGCGGTGGAGTGATGTCCCTCCGCGTCCAGTCCGTGGGGGTTCTTAAACGAGGTCGAGGCCAGATTCAGTGACCTTGCCTTTTCGTTCATTTTTTCCGCAAAGGCCTCAACGGAGCCGGAAACATGGCAGGCCAACGCAACAGCTGCGTCGTTGCCGGAGGCTAAGAGAAGGCCGTAAAGCAGCTCCTCAACCGTGAGCTCCTCCCCCTCTTTAAGGTACATCGAGGAGCCCTCTATGCCTGTCCACTCCCGTTTTATCCTTACAGTCTCGGAAATGTCACAGCTTTCCAGCACGACGAGGGCTGTCATAATCTTCGTCGTGCTGGCTATGAGCATTATTTTGTCCGGGTGCTTTTCGTAAATCGCTTCGCCGGTCTCCCCGTCCATGAGTATGGCGCAGGCAGCCGAGCAGGAAGGCGCGTCTGAGGCTGTGGCGTTAAGGCCCGGGCACAGCAGAGAAATCAAAAGCACGCAGGCGATCAGTCTTTTCTTCGTAATAAACACCACCTTAAGGGCAGTGCTTATTATTTACCAAATCAGAACTCTTTATCCTTTTTTATAAGGCCCGTTATCTTATCCATCACGATGGGAGCCGTCTCGATGGCCCTGTCCAGGGTGGTGTTGGCAGGAGGCAGCACATTCAGCATCCTGACGTTGCCGTCCGAGATGATGAGAAAGGCCACGGGAGTGATGTTCACACCGGCGCCGCTGCCGCCGCCGAAGGGCTTTCCGTCGCCGCCGGCGTTTTTCGTGGGGATGTCGGTTCCGCCGGAGGCAAAGCCGAAGCTCACCTTTGATACGGGGATGAGGGTAATGCCGTCCACGGTGGTGACGGGCTGCCCGATAATGGTGTTCACGTCCACCATTTCCCGAATCTTGCTCATAGTGGTCTCCATGAGGCTGCCGAGGTTGTTGTTATCCATTTTGTTCTCCACCTTTCTTATTCTTGGCACGTGTTTTCAGCATGAAAATGAGGAATCTCAGGGCCAGATGCAAAAGCTGCCCTATCCGTATCGATAATTCAGCCTTAAGATAAACGCTGTTCTCTGTGTCGTTAAAGGACACGGCGGTGCGGAAATCACGCTTTTTGATATTCAGTACGCTCTCCAACGGCGCTGCTATCGTGCCCATTGCGGCAGAAGCATAACCGAAATTGAGGGCCGCTTTTGACGGCTCTTCTGCAGCCGACACGAAGTAGATCGTCAGCTCATCAACCAGGAGTTTTTTTCTGAAACCCCGCAAAAAGTCCAGTATGCCGGGCAAAAGCTCCTTTAGCTTTTTTACGGAGCCGCCCTTTTTAGGCTTCTCCTCTTCCTTTTCCGGCTTTTTGGGCTTTTTCTCCTTTTTAGGGCGGCTCTTAATCTTGTCTATAAGCCGCAGCAGGTCAAAGCGCACGAAGCCGACCCTGCCGCGAAGGCCGAAGCCGTCCCAGGCGTATTCGGCAGCGACTCCCACCCTAATGAGCAGCAGCAGGACAATAAGCAGAACGATTATTCCGGCAATTATCCATCCCGTCACGGCCTACTCCTCCGTTTCCGACTTGACCTCGGATGCCGCCTCGGACAGAGCCTGCAGGCGAATTTGCCCGTCTATCTCGTTTTCCGCCTCCTCCAGCTCCGGCAGATCGTCCAGGGATGAAAGGCCGAAGGTGCGCAGGAAATTGAGCGTGGTCCTGTATAAGACCGGTCTGCCCGGCGCGTCCATCTTTCCGGCGGGCTCAATGAGTCCCCGCTCGTGAAGGAGATTAACGGTGTAAGAGCTGTCAACGCCCCTCACCTGCTCGATATAAGCCCTCGTCACCGGCTGGAAATAGGCGATTATGGCAAGCACCTCCAGAGCCGGCTGGGAAAGCCTCGGGGCCTTTCTCGTCTCCAGCACCGTGCGGATGAGGTCCGAAAGCTCCGGCGCGGAGCACATCTGCAGCATACCGTCAAGATTCACAAGGCGAATGCCCCGCCGCTCATAGGCGTATTTGTCTGCAAGCTTTGAGGCCGCGCTGAATACTTCCTCCCGCTCCACAAGGAGCACAGAGGCGATCCTGTCGGCCGAGACCGGCTCCCCGGAGGCGAAAAGTATTCCCTCAACGGCGGTTTCTATTTCATGATTATCCATCGCTGTTTTCCCTATATATCAAATCAGTACAGGAGACGACAAGGTCGTCGCCGTCCCCCTCCAATCCTATCTTGCCCGCCTTGCACAGCTCTAAAACCGCCACAAAGGTGGCCACCAGCTCGGAGCGGCTGCGGCTCTCGGCGAAGAGCTCCTTTATACGCATTACGCCCACCTGGTGCAGCCGTTTAATTATGGCGTCCGCCTTTTTGTCTATGGGATAGACTATTATCTGGGGCACGGTAAAGCCGGTAATTTCCGGCTCTCCTCCGTCGTCTCTGGAAAGGGCGGCAATGAGCGCCGCCGTAAGGTCCTCCAGGTCGTGGCTGTAGGAATAAGCCTTGCCTTCCGGCATCGGCTCCGGCATTTTCGTAATGAGTCCGGCCCCTGATTTGTATCGCTCGGCCAGCTCGTCCGTAACTCCCTTTATCCTGACGTAAGTGTCCCGGGCCTTTATCTTTTCCAGAGAGGATATGAGCTCCTGGAGCTCAGAGACCTCCTCCTCGGCGTTTAAGAGCATCCTCGTCTTGATATAGACCAGGTGCGACGCCATTGTGACGAACTCGCTGGCAATATCCAGATCCATGGCCTTCATTTCGTCCAAATAGGCCATGTACTGATCCAGGAGGAGAGAAATCTTTATGTCCTCCAGCTCAATTTTGTTCTTGCTCAGAAGCTGCAAAATTAGAGCCAGGGGTCCCTCGAAATCCTCCAGCTCGCCGTGGGAGCGGACGACGCTTTCAAGTCTGAATGTAGGATCGTCCATAGTCTCCCCCCCTCAGATCATCCCGCCCGTCAGGCGGAAGGCGAACCGGGCCGCGGCGAACAGGATGTTGAAAACGAATCCGACCGCCACCTGAAGATACCGCCCGGTGACTCCCGTCACCATGAGGACGATAAGCAGTATCATGCCGTATTTTTCATACTGCATGAGCCTGTAATATGCCTCGTCCGACATAAACGAAAAAAGTACCTTGGAGCCGTCCAGCGGCGGTATGGGGATAATGTTGAATATGGCCAGGGCCGTGGAGAGATATGCCGTTATGTATATCATCTGGAGGACGTACTCCCCTACGGTCATGTTGGAAAGCAGCTTATAGAGAAAGCCGTAAACAATCAGGGCGATAACGGCAATAACGATGTTGGAAGCAGGCCCCGCCAGAGCGGTGATGGCCATTCCTCTTTTGGGGTTTTTGAAGTACCGCATGTCAACGGGCACGGGCTTTGCCCAGCCGAATTTGAACAGCACCATGGCTATAAGTCCCACAATATCGATGTGCTTTATGGGATTCAGCGTCAGTCTGCCCATTCTTTTCGCCGTGGGGTCTCCCAGCTTGTAGGCAACAAAACCGTGGGAAAGCTCGTGAAGGGTGATGCAGATAAGCGCCGGAATAATCGTCAGCAATGCGTCGGTGATCACCGACCAGTCAAGATTTCTTATTATTTCGGACACATGCACACCCCGCTTGAGCGTCTCAGAGAAGAGACGTGATTACTGACATGAGCTCCTGCCGTCCCTGCCCCGTCTCCGCTGAGAAGAGCAGGAGTTTATTATCCTCCGGCAGTGAAAGGGTCTCTCTTATGAGGGCGATATTCCCCTCGATCT
>JAFYCQ010000244.1 GCA_017539635.1 Oscillospiraceae bacterium | reverse complement strand
CTCTGGCGGATTCCTACGTCAGGGCTATAAAAGAGGTGGCGGAAAAATACGGCCTTCCGAACGACGCCACGGCAACGACGGTCATAAGACTGCCGGACGTCCTCACCCTGAGAAAAAAGGAAACGGACACGGAGGCTCTCACCGCCGACTTGAATGAGATACTTAAGGCCGCCATAGCGGATTTTGACGCCATGCGGGAAAAGGAAGGGGAAAAGCTCAAATCAGACGTTTTGGCAAGAGCCGACGAGATCGAGCGTCTCACCGCCATAGTTGAGGAGCGCTCGCCCCGGATCGTCAGCGAGTACCGGGAAAAGCTGCTCTCCAAAATGCGGGAGGTACTTGAGGGCGCCTCCGTGGACGAGAGCCGGGTTATAACCGAGGCGGCCATCTTCGCCGACAAGACTGCCGTGGACGAGGAGACGGTGAGACTCCACAGCCACATTGCCCAGCTTCGGGATATACTTAAAGAGGGCGGCGCCGTGGGAAGAAAGCTGGACTTCCTCATCCAGGAATTCAACCGGGAGGCCAACACGATAGGCTCCAAGGCAAACGACGCCGACACGGCCAAGGTCGTGGTGGACATGAAGTCTGAGATAGAAAAGATACGTGAACAGATACAGAACATAGAATAAGGCGAGGTGCTAACGCTATGAAACTGATAAATATCGGCTTCGGCAACCTGGTCTCGGCCAACAGGCTCATATCCATTGTGAGCCCCGAATCCGCCCCCATAAAGCGAATAATCACCGACGCCCGGGACAGGGGCCTTCTCATTGACGCCACCTACGGCAGAAGGACAAGGGCGGTAATAATAATGGACAGCGGACATATAGTCCTGTCGGCCATTCAGCCGGAGACCGTGGCGGGCAGGATAACGGGTCATTCCGAAAAAGAGCTGTCGGATCCGGAGCTTACTGATGAGTAAGGGCGTAGTTTTTATCGTGTCAGGCCCCTCCGGCGTGGGCAAGGGCACGATATTGGGACAGGTCTTCTCCCGTCTTGACAACTGCTGGTTTTCCGTCTCGGCCACAACGAGGGACCCCAGAGAGGGGGAGGCGCACGGCGTCCACTATTACTTTCTCACCCGTGAGGAATTCATAAAGCAGATCGAACAGGACGAATTTCTTGAATATGCGGAATACGTGGGAAACTATTACGGCACGCCCCGCTCGACAATAACAGAGCACGTTGAGGCGGGCTATAACGTTTTCCTCGATATCGAGGTACAGGGCAGCGAGCAGGTCTGCCGGAAGATGCCGGAAGCCGTTTCCATTTTCATAATCCCTCCCAGCATAGAGGCCCTGGCCGAAAGACTGCGCGGGCGCAACACCGACTCCGAGGAAAAAATACGCGCCCGGATAAAAAGGGCGGAGGAAGAAATAGCACTCGCTCCAAATTACGATTATACCGTTGTAAACGACGACCTGGAGACCGCGGTAAACGAGGTCCTGGCAATAATAGAATACGAGCGCTCATTGCGCTGGAACGAAGATTGAAAGGAAGTAATGATCATGCCGATGCTTTATCCGTCCGTACCGACTCTGCTTAAAAACGTGAACAGCCGTTATCTGCTTGTGAACGTTATAGCCGCCAGAGCGAGAGAGATCGCCGAGGAGGCAGAGGAGTCTGGAGAACCGTTGGAGCGCAAGCCCGTCTCCACCGCCGTTGCCGAAATAGCCCAGGGAAAAATAAAGGCCAATATTTCCGGCGACTGCTGATCTGTTAAAATGTCCGAGGTCACAGCGTTAGTCGCGGTATCCGCGGCGCTTTTCGCCATTGACAGACCCTATTCCTACAAAATACCGGATGAGCTTATAGGCTCCGCGTCCCCCGGTGTGCGTGTTACCGTGCCATTTGGCAGGGGAAACAGGCGTACCGAGGGCGTAGTGCTGTCTGTCCGGCGGAGCGAAGGCGGTGACCGGGAGCTTAAATCTATTGACCGGGTGCTGGACAAAGAGCCCGTTCTGGACGAAGGGCAGATAAAACTGGCCCTCTGGATGCGGGACAGGTTTTTCTGCACCGTCTATGACGCCGTGCACGCCATGCTTCCCGCCGGGTTGTGGTATAAAAACGGGTCCCGCCGCGTGGGCGACAAGACCGTATCCGTGGCTGTGCTGCAGGTTTCCGGCGAGGAGGCGGCTGAGGCCGCCGCTCAGAAGAGGATGAAAGCTCCCATGCAGGCCTCGGTACTGAGCCTCCTTTCCGCCGCGGGAAGCGGATCTCTGCGGGATATTACAGAACTGACCGGCGCTTCGACTCAGTCAGTAAGAGCCCTGGAAAAGCAGGGCTACCTTATGATCGAGCATGTGGAAGTGCTGCGCCGTCCGGAATACGGTGAAATCAAGCCCGCGGGGGAAATAGTTCTCAACGCAGACCAGGAAAAGGCATTTAAGGGCCTCAGAACCCTGCTGAATGCCAAAAAAGGCGCCGCCGCACTTTTATACGGCGTAACCGGAAGCGGCAAGACCTCGGTTTATATCAGCCTTATAAAAGAGGCGATACGCCAGGGGAGAAGCGCCATACTTTTAGTGCCGGAAATAAGCCTGACGCCTCAGGCCGTGGCCATATTCTCCTCCCATTTCGGCTCCTCCGTGGCCGTGCTCCACTCCTCCCT
>JAFYCQ010000243.1 GCA_017539635.1 Oscillospiraceae bacterium | reverse complement strand
GGCCCCCACCTCCTCCGGCGGGCGCTTCCAGTTCTCCGTGGAGAAGGCATAGACCGTCAGATACTGCACGCCGATGTTCTTGCAGTAGGTGGCTATCTTCCGGAACGTCTCGGCCCCGGCGGTGTGGCCCGCCGTTCTCGGCAGGCCCCTTTTCTGCGCCCAGCGGCCGTTCCCGTCCATGATAATGGCTATGTGGCGGGGCGGCGGAAGCTTTTCCGCTTCCTTTTCCGGGCCCCGCTTTCTGAAAATGCCCATTATATCTCGGCCAGTTCCTTTTCCTTTTTGGCTATGGCGTCGTCTATCTTCTTTATATAGTCGTCCGTCAGCTTCTTCATATCCTTTTCCACGTCCTTGAAGTCGTCCTCAGTCAGCTCAGAGGCCTTCTGCTGCTTCTTGAAGTTCTCCATGGCGTCGCGGCGGATATTCCTTATGGCCACCTTGGCGTCCTCGCCGTATTTCCGCACCTGCTTCTGGAGCTCGTTTCTCCTCTCCTCCGTGAGCTGGGGGAAGGCCAGGCGGATAACGCGGCCGTCGTTAATGGGGTTGATGCCCAGCTCGGAGGCCTGAATGGCCTTTTCTATGAGCTTTAAGGTGGAGCCGTCCCAGGGCTGTATGGAGAGGGTGCGGGGGTCGGGGGTGGATATGCTGGCAATCTGGTTTATGGGAGTGGGGGTGCCGTAGTACTCGACTCTTATCTGATCCAGCACGGCGGCGTTTGCCCGTCCCGCTCTGACGGCGGAAAACTGAGAGGCCAGGGCAGAGAGGGTCTTTTCCATTTTGTTTTCGTATTCTGTGTACATATAAATACCTCCTGTGCTTTATTCTACTATTGTGCCTATCTTTTCGCCCATTATCGCCCTTTTGATGTTTTCCGGGTCTCTCAGGGCGAAGACGAGAACGGGTATCTGGTTGTCCATTGAAAGGGACGTGGCGGTGGTGTCCATTACTGCCAGGTGCTTTGCCAGCACCTCGTCGTAGGTTATGTGGTCGAACTTCACGGCGTCTTTATCCAGCCGCGGATCGGCGCTGTAAACGCCGTCTATGTTCTTGGCCAGAAGTATGACCTCCGCCCCGATCTCGGCAGCTCTCAAAACCGCCGCCGTGTCGGTGGAGAAATATGGGTTTCCGGTGCCGCAGCCGAAGATCACCACCCGGCCGTTTTTAAGGTGCTTATCCGCCTTCAGCCGGATATACGGCTCTGCCACGGCTCTAATTTCCAGCGCCGTCTGCACACGGACCTCGACGCCCAGCTGCTCCAGCACGTCGGCAACGGCGAGGCTGTTCATTACGGTGGCCATCATGCCCATGTGGTCGGCTCTCGTGCGCTCCATCTTGCCGGCGCCGTCCTTCATGCCGCGCCAGAAGTTGCCGCCGCCCACGACGACGCCCATCTCAACTCCCGCCTCGCTGCATTCCTTTATGACCCTGCACACGCTCCGGACAACGTCAAAGTCTATCCCGAACTGCTTGTCGCCGGCCAGGGCCTCGCCGGAGATTTTCAGAAGAACTCTTTTATATTTGGGTCTGGCATTTTCATAAGTATCCATATCTGCCTCCGATTATCAGCGTTGTATCCTTATTTTAATATATCTGAGCCAAAATTGGAATAGCAAAAAACGAAAAAGGTTGATATACGCGCGAAAAAGTTATATATTAGAAACAGGAGGGCGAAGTAAATGTCAAAGGAACAGTTCTCCGGCACTCTCTGCGTCCGGGAGGGGACGGTAGTCACCCCCGAGGGCATGAAGAAGGCCGACATTTACATAGAAGACGGAGCTATCGTTTCCGTCGGCGGAGCACCCCGGAAATGCGATCGGGAATACGACGCCTCCGGCTGTCTCGTCATGCCCGGCTTCATTGACGCCCACACCCATTTTCTCCCCGGCGGGAAAAATTCCCTTTCGGCGGACGATTTCGTCTCCGGCACTCAGGCGGCTCTTGCCGGGGGCGACACCACCATAATAGACTTTGCAGAGCAGGAAAAGGGCGGCACCCTTTCCGACGGTCTAAAGCTCTGGCACGAGGCGGCCGCCGGCAGGTGCGCCTGCGATTACGGCTTTCACATGACCGTTACCGACTGGAACGGGAAAACCAGGTCGGAAATATCCGAAATGGTCTCTGCCGGCGTGACCAGCTTCAAGGCCTATATGGCAAACGACAAATACCGCATTAGCGACAGCGATATAAAGGAGCTCTTTTCTGAGGCGGGCCGGCTGGGCTGCCTCACGGGGATACACTGTGAGCTGGGGGACGAGGCGGCATCCCGGTCGCAGTTCTTCGTCTCCTCCGGCAAGGGCGCGCCGGAATACCACCCCCTCTCCCGCCCCAACTGGGTGGAGGCGGCGGCGGTGCACCGGGCGGTTTCCATGGCCTTTGACTCGGGCGCTTACATCTGGATAGTCCACCTGAGCACGGCCGAGGGCCTGCGGGAGGTGGGCGTGGCCCGCTCCTTCGGGGCAAAGGTGCTTTTAGAGACCTGCCCCCAGTATCTCACGCTCACGGAGGACGTTTTTTCCTCCTCCGACGCCCCGAATTATATTTGCTGTCCCCCCATGCGCACAGACAGAGACGCAAATATGCTGTGGGATTCCATACACCGGGGCCTGGTGAACCTGGTGTCCTCTGACCACT
>JAFYCQ010000242.1 GCA_017539635.1 Oscillospiraceae bacterium | reverse complement strand
TCGCCCTGCTCGATGAGCTCGCCCCTGCTTAAAAACATCAGCCTCCCGGAGAGGCGTTTTGCCTGCTGGATGCTGTGGGTTATGAGCAGCACGGCGCAGCCGGTCTCTTCCGTGTAACGGCGCAGGAGCTCCTCCGACGTAAGGGTGGATTCCACGTCCATGGAGGCGGTAGGCTCGTCAAGGATAAGCAGGTCGTATGACCCCATCAGGAGCCGGGCCAGGGCCATCTTCGCCGTCTCGCCGCCGGAGAGCTTTTTCGCCCGGTTTTTGGAGAGAGAGTCTATGCGCAGCGCATCCATAAGGCGGCGGCTTTTTTCTCTGTCACTGCCGTTTAATGCGATGTTCGCCGCCGTGCTCATGCGGAAGGCGTAGCTTTTCTGGGGCATGAAGCCCACTTTAACGTTCTGCGGCAGAGGAGCTGTCCGCCTGTCCGGCGGCTCGATGCCTGCCAGGACGCGGGCAAATGTGGTCTTGCCGCTGCCGTTTGCGCCTATAACGGCGGTAATGGTTTTTTCCGGCAGCTCCAATTCCGGCAGCTCCAGTACGGTCTTGCCGTTGTAGGTTTTCGTAAAGGCGGAGGTCTTCATCGCGACAGCCTCCTTTGCAGAAGGCTCATCACCACGTTGACTATAAGGGAAAGGGACATGAGTATCATGCCGAGAGCGATGCCCAGGTGAAAGCTGCCCCGGTTCGTATATTGCATTATGGCGGTGGTCATGACATTCGTCTTCCAGGCTATGCCGCCGCCCACCATGGATACGGCCCCCACCTCGGCGATAGCCCTGGCGAAGGACAGCAGATAGACGGTAAATATCGGATAGACGCACTCGTTTATAAGCAGCAGGAAGCGTTTGCCCGGGCCGAAGCCCAGACCTCTTGCCGTTTCCTTCAGCGGCTCGTGGATGCCCGCCACGTAGGTTTCCATATTGCCCACCACGATGGGCGTTATCAGCACCACCTGGGCAATTATCATCACAGGCACGGTAAAGAGCAGCTTTAAGTGTCGGAAGGGTCCCACGCCGGAAAACAGCATATAGAAAAGCAGGCCGCAGACCACGGGAGGCATTCCCATAAGCGTCCTGTTAATGATAACGAGGACGCCCCTGCCCTTAAAGCGGCAGGTGCCCAGCCAGATGCCGATGGGCACGCCGATAATAAGGGCTATCAGGGAGCTGGTAAGGCTCACCTTTGCCGTCGTTATCAGTATGTCTATAAGCTCCCTGTCTGCTGTGAGTATAAGCGAAATGGCTTTTTGAAAAGATGTGCTCATATCTTTTTTCCAATTATATGCAAGCCTCGGGAGGAGCACTCCCGAGGCTTAAATCTCACAGGGTCACACCCGCAGGCGTGAATAGATTACATTACCCCGTCGTTGGCGACGAAGGTGAGGAAGGTGGCCTTGTCGGTGAGGATGTAAGCGCCCATTTCCTCGGCCATGACGAGGCAGGCGCCCATACCGGCGTTGGCGGAGATGTACCAATCGGAGTAAGCCTCAAAGCTCTCGGGCTCAGCGGTGATGCCAAGCTCCTCAGGCCAGAGGGAGAGCTCCTTGGTGTGGGTGCCGGAGCCGTCGCCGCGGGAAATGAAGGGATACTTGCCGTCGGCGATCTGCTGGAAAGCGGCGCTGACGTCGGCAGCGTCCTTTACGCCGGCGGGATCGGCGGAGGGGCCGCAGAGTACGAAGTAGTTGTACATGTAGCTCATGCGCTCGGCATCCATGCCGTCCAGGACATAGGCGTAGCCGTCGGCAACGAAGGTCTCTTCCTTGGCCTTGGCGTGGACGAGGATCAGGTCAGCGTTGCCCATCTGAGCATTGGAAATGGCCTTGCCGGTGCCGGCGGAATAGACCTCGACGTCGTAGCCGTACTTCTCCTCAAAAATGGGGAGCAGGTAGCCGAGAAGGCCGGAGTCATTGACAGAGGTGGTAGTGGACAGACGGATAAGGCGGGTCTCATCGGTGGCCTCGGGGATGTCGGCGGTGGAGACGGGACGGTCGTCCTTGAGGTAGAAGAGGTACTCGCCGTACTCCTCATAGCCGTAGTTGGCGGCCAGATCCTCGCCCTCCTCGGAGAGCAGCCAGTTGATGAGGGCGGCGGCGCCGACGGAATTGATCTGAACGTCGGTGACGGCGGTGCCGTTTTCATCGACGAAGGGAGCGTCGGGATTGACGGCCAGCAGAGTGTAGGTGTTTATCATCTTGTCGTCGGCTTCCTTGAGAATGCAGGTGTCAACGACGAGAGCGTCGGTCTCCTCAGCCTCGGGCTCAGCCTCGGGCTCGGCAGTTTCGGCTTCGGGTTCGGCAGTGGTTTCGGGCTGTGTGGTGGTTTCGGGCTGGGTGGTGGTCGCAGGGGCAGAGTTGGTGGCGCAGGCCGCAAAAGCAAGGACCATAATAAGCGCCAGCAGCAGGGCTATTGCCTTTTTCATTGGGGTATTCCTCCTGATAATCTTTTTTCCAAACCGGGCACAAAGGAGACACGGATGCTCCCGTGACGTTTTTTGTACCCGATATAGGAGTCGGCAGCACTTTTTTACAAAAAGCGCTAACCTATTAAATTTAGCACTTGAGCAATACAGAGTAATGTAAAAAACGGAAATATATGTTCTCCGGAAAACATTTTCCCGCGTTCAAGCGCGACATTTTCCGCGGAGTTTCCATTTCCGTTTTTTACAATTAGATGATGAATTGTTTATATTATAATGTATTTTGTAGAAATATAATAACGAGAAAAGAAACAAAAACATCATTATTTATAAAGGAGGACAATCATTTATGGCAGGTTCCGTTTTAGCCAGCAATGCCGAAAAGAACTGGAAAAACTATGAGGACTTTTCGGCGGGCATCGACACCAACCGTCTCCCCAACACCCACGACTTCGCGGGAAAGACCATCGAGATCAAGTTTGAGGACGACTCCGTCATGAAGCTCAGCTTTGCCGACGCCACGGTGGACTGGGACTGGCAGGGGAAATCCGGCAACGCCGTCTATGAGGAGGTCAAGAACACCCCGGTGAACTACTTCTTCGACATCTTCATGCCGGAAACCAAGAGCTCCTACACCATCGTCTGCAACAGCGAAACCAGAAGAGTCATACTGATAAACGCCTGGCTCCGCGGCCCCGACGAGCCCGCCATGGAGGGCGAGACCAGCAAGCTCAGCCAGAAGTTCTATGTGGGCTACATCCTGGGCGGCGAGCCCTCCGGCGAGGTGCCCCACGAATCCCGGGAGCTCATCGGCTACAGGGCCATCAACGTATATAGCCCCCACCACACCTACGAGCATTTCTATGTGAACTCCAAGCGCTATGCCTGGCAGTGCCTCAACGGCGAGCAGAAGGGCCAGGGCGACATGGACTACTCCACCTGCT
>JAFYCQ010000241.1 GCA_017539635.1 Oscillospiraceae bacterium | reverse complement strand
GTAAATGGCGGCGTCGCCGTGGGGGTTGAGCCTCATGGTCTGGCCCACTATGTTGGCGGACTTCGTCCGCCCTCCCGTAAGCAGCCCCATTTTGTACATGGTGTAAAGGAGCTTTCTGTGGGAGGGCTTGAAGCCGTCTATTTCCGGTATTGCGCGGGAGACGATGACGCTCATGGCGTAGGGCATATAGTTCTCCTCAAGAGTATCGACTATATGCTGATCCAGCACCTCGGCGTGGAGCCCCACCACGTTGGGGTTTTCCTCCCGCTTTTTTTCAGGCTGTTTTTTTCTGGCCATATTATTACTTCTTGACCTTCATTACCTTCTTGCCGGTCTCAAAATCCTTGCCGCAGTAAGGGCAGGCCTTGAGCTTGAGCACGTTGCGGATTATCCTTGCGCCGCAGTTGGGGCAGCGGCACCAGAGATAGCAGATAATGAACGCAACGATTATGAGCGCTATTGCCGCGAAAATGGCGTAGTTGACGTAGGGAGAGCCGTCTTTGAACGTGATGAGCGCCAGCACGCAGATGACCGCCCCCAGCGCCAAAAGCACCGTCATTACAGTTTTTGCCTTTTTGAAGCTCATGTGTTTTTCCTCCTCGAATCATCTGATGCCCCGGCACTCCAGATAGTACCGCTTGTCCCGGGCGTGTCCTATTGAAAAGCTCTTTTTCGGAAATACCTGTCCTGCCTCCACCGTGGTGAACAGCTCTCCCCTGCCCATGGCGGGCAGCAGTATGGCGGCGGCGTTTTCCTTTTTGCCGAGAGAGATCGCCGTGTCGTCGTCGTGGATATAGTCCACCTCGCCGCCGTTTTCGGCGATGAAGTCGTCAACAGCCCCCTGCACGGCGGCCACCAGGGCTCCGTGGGTGTCGGCCCTGACGGAAAGCTCGCCGGAGTCCTTCGCCGTCACGAACCTTATCGTCCTGTCCCCGCCGGTGAAGCGGGCTTTTAGGAAGGCCGCGAACTTGTCTGCGTCCACTCCGAACACCGCCCGGTGTATGGGCTCAAATTCCATGCCGGCCCCGTAGGCGTTGTTTACCTCAATGAGGGCGAATCTGGCGGGGCACGCTTCACGCTCCTTTTCAGAAAGCCCGGGCTTTATCTCGTCCCAAAGGGCCTTGGCCGCGGCCAGGGAGTGGTTTCCGTCGCCGATGACCATGCACAGCGGAGAAGCAAACAGGGCGTCCAGCTTTTCTCCCAGGTCGTCTGCGGCCCTGCCGGTGACGGAAAAGCCGGTTATGTGCCCGCCGCCTTCCATGAGGTCGAAGTCATAAAGGATCGGCAGCTCCTCTTTCTTTTCCTCCAGCGGCTCTATTACCGTCTTTTCCGGGTCGTTTATCAGCACCATGACGTGGGGCATCTCCAAAGACGCCTCCCGCCGGACGGCTATCCGGGGCGGGAGCCTGTCCGCCACGGTCTTTTCGCTGGCTCTTATGGGAGCCGTGGTGCCCTCTGTGTATTCATAGGCGTCCAGGTCCATCATGCCCACAAGGCCCAGCCGCGTCTCGCCGCCGGATATGCCCCGGCGGACAAAGACAAAGGCGTCCTTCAGCTCTTTGAAAACGCCGCTTTCAAGGTATTCTCTCATGGCGGCGGCCCGCTTTGCGGCGGCTTTTTCGGAAGGCTCGTCCCCCAAAAACGCCTCCGGCACCATGAGTCTCAAAGAGGAGGGCGAGTTTCCCACCGTTTTTTCAACTCTCTCCCAGTACTCCCGCTCGGAGGAGAACTGGTCGCAGGCGATTACCGCCCACTTAGTCATATCGGCCCCTGCCGGCAGCAGAATATCCGCCTGCCTGAAGATCCGGCTCTTCATTTTACCATCCTTTCAGGGAGGGCTTCTGCCCTCCCGTTATCCTTTGAAATGTATTAGAATATTATAATACAATTCTCTTTTAATGGCAACCCCGGGCTTTTGTAATTCCTACGGTCTTCTTCACCTTGCGCCTGCCGCCTGTTTATGATAAAATATGACAAAAAAACAAAACGCCCGTAAAGGAGTAAAGCATAAAAACTGTCATATTGAACGGAAGTCCCCGCAAAAACTGGAACACGGCGCAGCTTCTCAGGGAAGCCCGGAGGGGCGCGGAAGCAGCCGGCGCCGAGGTGGAGTACATCGACCTTTACGATCTGAGCTACAACGGGTGCCGGAGCTGTCTTGCCTGCAAGAGGAAGAACGCTCCCGAGCCCTGCAGATGCTACTGGAAGGACGGCCTCTCCCCTGTTCTGGAGCGTGTCTGGCAGGCCGACAGGCTGATAGCCGGCACACCCATCTACTACGGCGAGTCCTCCGGCGGCTTCCGCTCTTTTCTGGAAAGGATATGCTTTCCGGCCATGTCGTACAACGATTACAAAAGCGTCCTGAAGGGCAAGGTGGACGTGGACGTTTTCCTGCCCATGAACGTGCCGATGCAGATGTATAAGGATTCCTACGAAAAGAGGATACAGGAATACTTTGCCCCCTTCAGGTTCCTGAACGGCGCCACCAGGCTCTTCCCCGTCTGCGACACGCTGCAGGTAAAAGACTATTCCCTTTACAATATGGGGTGTTTTTCCGAGGAGCACAAAAAGGCCGTTTACGACGCCGATTTTCCCGCCATGCTGGAGTTTGCCTTCAAGCTCGGCAAGGGCGAGGTCTGACTTATCCCCCGGATACACCGGCGTTTTCCGCGCCTTCGGGAGCGTTCCGCGCGATGCGGGCGCTCCCTTTTTATCATTCCGGCGCTTTCAGCAGCACCTCGGAAGCGCAGTCGGCAAAGTAACCGGCGGCGGCCAATGCCTCCGTCAAGGTGTTGCCGTTCATGCCGATCTCTATTATAAGCGAGCCCTTGGTGTAATGCTGATTGTACCGGAACCGGGAGACGGTCACCGGCCGGGCAAGGCCGGGGTATTTCTCGTTCATGGCGTTCTGGAGACGCACGGCCAGCTTAAGATTTTCCCGCCAGTCGGGGTGATAAAGGCCGGTGAAATCCGTCCCGGAAAGCACCAGCACCTGGGCGCTTTTCTCCCCGTTTATGTCGGCGGTGGTCTTATATACGTTCCCGGCGTCGTCCATGACCGCGTCCCGGTGCACGTCCAGCACCACGCTTATTTCCGGGTACTCTTCAAGATAACGGGAAATGGACTCCGCCGCCCTGTTGTAGGAGCCGGCGTAGGATGGGTAATCGTACAGCTCCCTGTCGTGGACGACGGGTATGCCTTTTTCCGTGAAGATCTCCGTTATCCTGTCCCCCAGGGCGATGACGCTGTTAGCCGGGTCCTCGCACCGCCAGGGGTCGGACTCCTCATACACAAGGCCGTCGGACATGTCGAAGGCCTCGGAGCCGTGGGTGTGGATTATGAGCACCCGGGGCGAATCTCCCTTTATGGAAAAGGTCAGCTTCTCGGACAAAAGCCTTGATGCGTCGATCTCATAGTCCGTCTCGTTTTTGAAGGCTATCCCCTCCCCGGTATTCAGCGAGGTCTCTATGACCTCCGGCGTTTCGGGCTCCTCCGCCGCAGTTTCCGGCGGCGGGGCCTGTATCTCTTCCCGGGGTTCCGGGGCGTCCTCCAGGCCGTAAAAATATTCCCCTATGGAGGACTGGGGCAGGGCGGAAAGGGGCACGCCCAGGCTGATGGACATAAGCTTTTCCACGGTCTTGTCCGAGGCGGCGGCGTCCCGGGCCAGAGCGCAGGCAGCCTCGTCCAGGCCCAGGGCAACGGCTGCCTTGGCCAGGGCGAAAACCGCCGCCAGC
>JAFYCQ010000240.1 GCA_017539635.1 Oscillospiraceae bacterium | reverse complement strand
TATCCCGGCCAGATAGAGAACATATTGGACGCCAATGAAAAGGTGCAGATGAGCTGCGTCATAGGCGTGCCCGACGCCTACAAAATGCAGAAGGTCAAGGCCTTCGTGAAGCTGGCGGCAAACGTCCCCGCCACCGAGGAGACAAAGCAGGAGCTTCTGGATTACTGCCGCAAGCACGTGGCGAAATACGCCATGCCCTACGATATCGAGTTCCGTGAGGACATGCCCAAGACCCTCGTGGGCAAGGTGGCCTACCGACAGCTGGAGGAAGAGGAGCTGGCAAAAATAAAAGCCGCGGAGGAAGAAAAGCCCGCGGAATGATAACATAGGATATGCCGCTTCCGGTTTAACTGCCGGAGGCGGCATTTTTTGCTTTCCGCAACCGATAGTTGACAGCCGGTTGGTGGACTGACAGCCGGAAATGGGCTAAAATATGCCCAAAAGGAGGGGTAATATGACCCTGGGTGAAAGAATAAAAACACTTCGGCAGGAGCAGGGGCTTTCTCAAGAGGTTCTGGCGGAGAGGCTGGGAGTCAGCCGTCAGGCGGTGAGCAAATGGGAAAAGGACTTATCCCGCCCCGATACGGAAAATTTGCTGGCGCTGGCGTCTGTTTTCGGTGTCTCGATTGACGAGCTGGCGGGAAATAAGGCTGAAAGCGCCGGGGAACACACGCACCGACGCCCGACTTTGGGGCGCGTCGTTTTTACAGCAGTTTTGACGCTGGCAGTCGTGCTGGGCGTTATAGCCGCGCTGCATTTTTTCGGCAGGACGCCGCACCGGAGGAGGGAGCCTTCCCAGCTGTCGGGGAAGAGGACGGAGAGGACGCGACGAGGACGGTCTATGCTGCGTTTTATGTACTCAGCAACGATAAAAATCTGATGTCCGAGGACATTTACATAAACCGCCGCAAAATATTCGACAATCTGCAATATCTTGACTGGTGGGCCTTCGGACTTTTGGGCGAAGCGGGGCACGAGGACGAAACGAGACTGGAGCTTACCCGATGGCTTTCGGAGCAGCCGATGCTTTCCCTTGAGGAGATAGACGGCCTTATACTTGGAGGCTGCCGCTCGAACCTGGACGGTTATCTGACCGACAGCTACTGCGCTGTGCTGGCAAATGCCTTTATCTCCTACCCGGAGCAGTTCGTAAAGCGAATGTCCGGGGAAAACATGAGCGACCCGGAAAGGCGGCAGATAGTATCTTTAACCGCTTACGGCTGCGCCGCACCGGAGGAAACCTTTGAAAGGGCGTTGGAGGCGGCTGAGGAGATCACCGGCGACCCGCTGAGATATACAGAACGGGAACTCGTCTGGGGCGAAGCGCTGGCAGCGGCGATAAGAGGGCAATAATAATCAAGACCCTCCCGGAAGCAAATCCTTCCGGGAGGGTCTTTCAACACTTGTTCCGTTACCGGGCGCCAAGACCCGGTCAAGCAAAATCCAAGTGCGCTATAAAGTTCTTTGCCAAGCTTTCTTTCAAGAAAGCGGAGCCAAGCTTTCTTTCAAGAAAGCGGCGTCGCGCAGTCGCGTTTTTCGCCTCTTAATGTGTCAAGGCCGTGTTTCAAGGCCGGGAGCACGGCGGCGAGGTCTTCCTTTACCGCCTTGGGGCTGCCGGGGACGTTCACTATCAGAGTGCCGCCTCTTATTCCCGCCTGGGCGCGGGAGAGCATGCCGTGGGGTGTTATTTTGAGGCTTTCAGCTCTCATGGCCTCGGGTATGCCGGGGCAGAGCCTGGGACATACTGCTATAGTTGCCTCGGGGGTATTGTCCCGGGGCGAAAAGCCGGTACCGCCGGTGGTGACGACGAGGGCTATGTCCTTTTCGTCGGCGCAGCGGATAAGGGCCGATTTTATCATGTCCGGGTCGTCGGAGACGATCTCCCTGTAAACCACGTCGTAGCCCGCGTCGGTGAGTATCTGGGCTACCAGGGGGCCGCCGGTGTCTTCCCGCTTTCCGGCGTAGCCGTTGTCGCTTACGGTAATAACTGCCGCTGTGAACATATCGTTTCCTCCCTTATCTGCAGCCCAGACCGAAGTAGCAGCGGGGCCAGGTGCATTCCTTGCAGCCGGAGCACAGGCCGCCGTCGCCGAAGGCCGCCACGTCCTCGGCCTTTATCTCCAGCCCGGCGAAGATGCGGGGGAGAAAGACCTCAAGGCTCGTGGTCTTGGAGTGCATGGAAGCGCCGGGCACGCCCACTATGGCCGTCTTGCCCTTGTAGGCTATGGTGAGCATGTTGCCGGGCTGCATGGGGTAGCCCTGAGTTACGAACTTGCCGCCGGTCTCACGAATGGCGGTGGGGGTCAGATCGTCCGGGTCAACGGACATGCCGCCGGTGAGGAGTATTAGGTCGGCGCCCTTTTTGAGGTAGTCGTCAATGGCCGCCTTTATCATGTCCAGATCGTCGGGGCACTTGGTAAAGCCCAGCTTAGTAGCCCCGAAGGCGTCCAGCTTTTTCGTAAGTATGGGCTCGAAGGCGTCCTTAATGCGGCCGTAATATACCTCGCTGCCGGTAATGACTACGCCGGCAGAGAGCTTTTTGTAGGGGGCCACACGCATGACGGGGAAGTATTTTTTCGCGGCGGCAACGGCGGCGTCCACGTTCTCCCGCTTGGTGACAAGGGGGACTATCCTGGCGCCGCAGAGCTTTTGCCCCTTTTTAACGGGCATATAGCCGGGGACGCAGGCCACGGTGTAGTCCGGCAGGGAGTTTATGGCCAAAAGCCCCTCCCGATTCAGAACGAAAAGGCCGTCGCAGGCGGCGTTTATCTGCATTTTGCCCTCGGAGGGGCCGGAGACGGTGAGGTTTTCACCGCACATCACGTCGGTGAGGGCCATGGCCGCGTCATCCTCGTGCACCTCGTCGGCCTCGGGGTCCCAGATGAAGATGTGATCCTTGCCGATGTTCAGAAATTCAGGGATGTCCTCTTCCTTTATGACGTGGCCGCGCTTGAATTTTACGCCCTTGAAGCCGCCCTCCATTATGGCGGTCATGTCGTGGCAGAGGGTCTGCCCGACGGCGTCCTGAACTGCTACTTTTTTCATCGTTTACCTCATTTCCTGATCTCGTTTTCGTCCCGGATAAAGTGTCCGGACTTGCCGCCGTCCTTTTCCAGGAGCATGACGTTTCCGATCTCAATATCCCGCTGCACGGCCTTGCACATGTCGTAAACCGTAAGGGCGGCCAGAGAGGCGGCGCACAGCGCCTCCATCTCCACGCCGGTCTCGCCCTTGCACTTGGCGGTGGCGTAAATGTCTATGGTGTGGGCCTCAGGATCCAGCTTGAAGGATATGTCCGTACCCGTAAGGCGGATGGGGTGGCACATGGGTATCATTTCAAAGGTGCGCTTGGCGGCCATTATGCCGCCAACCTGGGCCACGGCCAGCACGTCGCCCTTTTTCATTTTGCCCTCAACCACCATTTTGTAGGTTTCGGCGTTTAAATAAACGGTGGATTTGGCAGTTGCCGTGCGCATGGTCTCTTCCTTTGCGCTCACGTCCACCATGCGGGCTCTGCCCTCGTCGTTAAAATGGGTAAATTCCATGTCGTTTTCCTTTCTCAGCCGCCTATGCCGCTCATGCCGCGAAGGCTGTCGCTGTGGTGGGTCTCGTCCATCAAATGGGACTGGGGTTTTGCCTTTATCGCCGAAGCCACGGTGTTTTTAAGCTCCTCTCCGTGAAGGCCCTTTAAGGGTATTTCCGTTGCGGAATGGAGGCAGGGCTTCAATTTGCCGTCGGCTGTGATGCGAATGCGGTCGCAGGCAGAGCAGAACTTGTGGCTCATGGGTCTTATTAGACCCACCCGGCCCTTCCAGCCCGGCACCTGATAGAGCATGGAGACGCCCTTGTCGCCGATGTATTCAAGCTGAGGCACTCTTTTCAAAATGGCCTCGGCGCTTACGAACCTCTCCTCCGGCCAGTCGGAGCATTCGCCTATGGGCATGAGCTCGATAAACCGCACCTCTATGTCCCTGTCGCGGGTGAGGGCCACCATGTCGGTGATGTCGTCGTTTATGCCGCCTATGAGCACACTGTTTATCTTGGTGTGGCCGAAATATTTTTCGGCCGCCTCCAGCCCCGCCAGAACGTCCGTTACGTTCCCGGTGCGGGTTATGCGCCGGAGCTTTTCCGGGTCGAGAGTGTCAAGGCTGAGATTGACCCGGGTGACGCCGGCGGCCTTCAGATCGGCGGCGTATTTCGGCAGCAGCAGGCCGTTTGTGGTTATGCACAGCTCCTCCACGCCGGGTATCCGGGCAATGCCGCGGCAGATATCTACTATGCCCCGCCTTACCAGAGGCTCGCCTCCGGTGAGGCGGATCTTGTTCACTCCGAGCTCCGCGCAGACGCGGCAGACTTCAATGCACTCCTCAACGGTGAGTATGCTGTCGTGCTCCAGTTTCTGAACGCCCTCTGCCGGCATGCAGTACAGACAGCGCATCTGGCACAGGTCCGTGACAGAAAGCCGCAGATAGCGTATGTTTCTTCCGAAATCGTCCTTCATCGGTAATTACACCCTGTAAGCCTTTATTGAAGTGCCCGCCTTGACGGGGGGAGAGTTCTCCGGTATCTCGCCCAGCATGTCGCAGCCCACATAGGAGGAGACTACTCCGTTGCCCTGGCCGTCCAAAGAGATGAACATGGCCTTGCCGCCCTCGATGGAGAGCCGGCCCCGCAGATAGCGGGTCTGGGTGGTGGGCTTTTTGAAGTCCTCCTTCAAAATGACTTCAACGGGCTCCGGGGCATAATCGGCTACGCCGCACAGCCGCTTGAGATAGGGAGCCGCCACCCGCAGAAGGGTGGTTATGGCGGCGCCGGGATTTCCGGAGAGGCTCAAAATCAGCCTGCCGTTTTTCTCGGAGGCCACAACGGCCCCGCCGGGCTTCATGGATATTTTCCAGAACAGCACCCTGGCGCCGGCTTTTTCGGAGGCCCTTACGGCGTAGTCGTAATCCCCCACGGAGGCGCCGCCGGTGGTTACCACCACGTCGTATTTCTCCGCCGCCTCGGCTATCTTCGAGGCGATGAGGTCGGGGTCGTCCGGTATGCTGCCGCCGGGGACGGGCTCCAGGCCCATTTTTTTAAGGTAGGCGCTTATGGTATAGACATGCGCCACCGTCGGTAGTTACATAGATGCGGTCACCGTAGTTATCCTTGTTTTCTTTAGTGACGTGGCGTCCGGTATACTGGCCTAGCGTGGAAACAATGATATGCTTGGAATCCTTCGGGTCGATGGCAATGC